>CAZIMH010000209.1:0-5757 GCA_964540155.1 uncultured Saprospiraceae bacterium | reverse complement strand
CCTCTAATCCCATTCAACCTATCAGCTTAATAACCCCATCAGACCTTCAGACCCTCTTAGATTTCACCTGCTACTGACTCTCTAGAGCAGCCGTAAACCATAAACCTTAAACCCATTAAACCTTGAAACCCTCGAACCCTTCAAACCCTTTTAAATCTCCCCAGCGACAGACTCATTGACATTCACGATGTGATCGCCAATCCTCTCTAACGAAGAGAATAGATTTGTATAGATCATAGCCGTACTAGTATTATAATCTTCATCTCCGATATGCTCTTGATTATATTTTCTCATGGCATTCCGTTGAATATTGGTTTCGTCTTCTAATGCATAGCATTTTTCGAGCGCTGCATCATCGTAAGATGATAGATTGAGATTGTAATTCATTTCTGCAAAGACTCTTTCTAGTATCTCAAATAGGTCATTGAGCTGATTTCTTTGCTCAGGCAAGAAATATAGTTTTCTTTCTATTTTACTTTCGATAGACTTAGAGAACTGTACGAAAATATCTCCGATACGTTCCATGTCATTACAGATATTTAGGAAGCTACGCAGCCTGATGCTTGTTTTATGAGTTACCTCCTTATCAGAGAGATTGGTGATGTACTCGGTTATCTCTTTTTCGAATCTATCTGTTATATCCTCATACTTCTTAATCTTCTGAATGAGTTCTCTAGATTCTTTTTCGTCTACAGAATTGACAAGGGATTGACTAAAGCCCAACATTCTGGTAGTAATCTCTCCGTATCGTGCCACTTCCTTCTGCAACTCTACTGTAGCTAGCTCCGGTGTTTTATTAGATGTATTGATAAACTTCAGAGTCTGATATTCGTCTTCATCCCCTGTTGATTTTACAAGTTTATAAGTCATTTTCACTAAGAACGGCACTAGACCAAATAATAGTAAAAGATTCGTAATATTAAATGCTGTATGAAAGGCCGCCAAAGTGTCTGCAGTGGATTGGCGGAAGTGTTCGTTAAGCTCTTGTGTCTGTTTAGCTATCTCTGTTTCAGCTAGCGAGCTACTTGCAATTTCATTTAACCTGGCGGCATATTCAACCTTATCCATATAACTAAACGAGAAAGTAGAGCTTAAATAGTGAAAAACGGACTCTAGTAAATCAATGAAATAAGGCATCAGAATTATCATCCATATAACACCAAAAACATTGAATAGGGTATGAAACCATGCGGCTCTTTTAGCATTCGTATTTCCTACAAGAGCTGCAAACTGAGCCGTAATCGTTGTCCCTATATTTTCTCCTAAAACCATTGCAGCTGCTATATCAAAAGACAACCACCCATTGAATACCATTGTTATAGTAATAGCCATTGCTGCACTAGAGGACTGAACAATCACAGTAAGTATAGTACCGACGAAGACAAAAAACAATCTAGAGAAAAAGCCCCACTCAGCAAAAGAATTTAAGAATTCGAGCACCTGAGCATTGGATTTTATATCTGGAACAGCTTCTTTGAGAAAACTAAGTCCCATAAAAAGGATAGCAAAACCTATAATGAAGGTGCCCCAGTGTTTAATTTTTTCTTTGTTGCTTAATAGCATAGGCACCCCAAAAGCAAATAGTGGAATAGACAATACGTTGAGTTTCATTTTGAATCCAAGTATGGTAATGATCCATGCGGTTATTGTCGTTCCTACATTGGCACCCATCATAACACCTGCAGCTTCAGTCAAACTTAGTAGTCCTGCATTAACAAAAGAGACTGTCATTACTGTAGTTGCAGAAGAGGATTGTACAACAGCTGTTGTAAAGAATCCTGTGAAGATGCCTAGGACTCTGTTCTTGGTCATAGATCTTAGGATGCTTCTCAGCTGGGATCCTGCAGCTTTCTGAATCCCATCACTCATCATCTTCATTCCATAAATGAAGAAGGCAAGAGCTCCTAAAATCTGGAAGGCGTCCCATAGCCCAAAACTGATATCTTGATCGCCACCATCTGCTTGACAAAGGTTGGGCATAAAAACCATGACAATGGTCAGAAGTAATAAGACCCTTGAAGTAGAGTGAAGCGCTATCATTTCTAAGTGTTGGTTTGGACTATGTCCTATTTTGGATTGCAATATACTCAGCTTAGAAAGTATATGACACTATGTATGATATTATCTTACAAATCTTCAAATAAACAAGCTACAGTTTGGGACAGCAGATCTATCTGGCATTAGCAAATCTTTGCCTGAAGATTAGTAGGTATTATAAGTCTAGATCAGCTGCCACTATCCCAAATTATCTTTGACTTCCAAGGTCAACACGTATACTTCGGTATATAATTTCGTCTTGTCATCCACTTGATGACCTATTTCTGCCCAGTTATATTTTCCAGTATATAGCATAAATCACTGTTTTGCATAATTTTACACATTAAACATAATTATAATATAACTTTGTTCTCTTATTCCTTTTATCCAAAATCGATTTATAATGAGAAAATTATTCCCCCTATTAGTCTGTGCAGTACTTATTACTGCTTGTAAGGAAGATCGCACTACAGTTACAGAAGTTGAAACTTCACCTAAGACCACTGTGACAGAAAGCCCTTCACAAGCTATACCTACAGAGCAAAGTTCATCTGTAGAAGAAGAACCTGCTAAGAATACCAACAACAAAACGGAAGTTGCTGTAACCAATGAAGCCACCTCAGAAAAGAAACCTGTTACTACAGTCAAAGTGAAGCAACCTGCTTCTAATACAAGTAGTATACAAGTATCTCAGCCTGTCGTTAGTGCTGATGTGCATAATAACCGCATGTCAGTTGCTATACCTAAAGTACCCGAAAGACTGATGGAAGACTATCCTTTCAATGTCGACCTAAAAACGGTAGATGGCAATATTGTCAACTCTTCTGAAGTCTTAAGAAAGAATGGTAAGCCAACAGTGGTCCTATTTTGGTTGTCCACATGTAGACCCTGTCACATGAAAATGGATGCCATCAAGCCCTTGTACCCAGACTGGAAAGAAGAGGCAGACTTCAATGTGGTCGCTATTTCTGGGGATTACCCACAGAATTATCCAAACTTCGTTAAGCAAGTAAAAAATAAAGATTGGCAATGGGATACCTATAATGATGTCAATCGAAAGTTTAAAGATATCCTCCCTGGTGGCCTTAATGGCTATCCTCAGACCTTCATTTTTGATAAAAACGGCAACCTGGTTTATCAGGATAAGCAATTTACCCCTGGAGATGAGTTAGCCTTGTTTTATGAGATTAAGAGAACAGTAGCTCTATCTGAGTAAAGCACTCTTTGGATTTATACATAATAAAGTCCTAAAATCAGGAGAATCAGTGTATTGAGAATGCACTGATTCTCTTATTTTTAATTTGTATTGACTAAGTAAAGCTTAAGTTCCTCTAAATGCGTTTAATATAGATTTTTAGGATTAAGGAGTCTATTCCTACGCTAATAAAGAAACCAAATGCTCCCTTCCACTCTACACTAGTTAAGACGACCCCCAAAAACCTATTCTTAGCCATACTTCTGAGGATATTGTCTGTCCTTCTTGAATGTCTGCCATATAACATCTTTTCGGCTGACATTATACCCAAAATTAATAACCCACTTAGAGCAGCTTGATATTTTCTGAGTATTTTTATTATTAGATAGTTATATATTTTTTTTCTAATTGCTTAATCTATGGACAATCATTCTTCCAGACTTTTTCCAGCGATCCTACTTTTAATTATTATCACTTCTGTCTTTTCTTGTAAGCAAGACGATGAAGGATTAAATGGTATTGAAATCAGATGCGGCATTACGCCAACGCTACAAGTAAGCTTCACAGCTAATACAGCGACCTTCACTAAAGCAGCAGACCCTAAGGAGCAGTCTCTGTTATCCGAGACTGAACAAGCTCTATCCAATCCAACATTCACACATTGTGATATTATATATGGCATTGCTGATGACGGAACCTTTTATTCGGAGATACAACTGGTCTATCCAGATAATTATCCATACTATCCTATCCGTACTATTGGACAACAATACGTTTCATCCGAACACAAAGCTGATAAGATAGTGACTTGTGATGGTACCACTACTTATTACAACATAGACGGAGACATTATTAATGAAGAGTTCATTGACAATTCTGTTAAAGTAGAACAGTTCTCAAGCCTCATTAGAGATATGACAGAATGTACATCTCTTACTGCTCAAGAAATGTCTTGGTTGATGGAAGCCTTTCGAGAGGCCGATTATGATATGAGTACTTTCAATGAGGATCTTGATGTACTTACTCACACTTATCCAGATGGGTCATTTTCTAGAGTAGTTATAGATAAAAATTTACAAACGCTAAGAGGGCAAGCTAATTTTGATGTAGCAGGTAATGTCACCTCAAAATCAAGTGTAAGCTTCACTGAGAATTCTACTGCAGGAAATTTAACTGTATCCAATCATAGATTTGCAACGTATCTGCCTTCTCCAATCAGTGGAACAAAACTTTGTATTACTCGACAAACATCTATTGAAAACTTCTCTTTAATCAAAAATTAATCTAATGAAAAATGCAAACATAATATTAGTAGCACTGATTAACTTAATAATTTTAAGTGCAGCAACAGACTGCATCACGCAACGTAATACGATTTGGCTTCGTGGAGCATCACAAAACTCTAATGGATGGGGTGATATGAAGCAAGTCATGGAGGCAAAAGGCTTTTTGTTTGAGGATTTGGCTGATGCGTCTCTTGATTTAGGATTAGGTGTAATAGCAGCTGCAGACCAGGTTGAAGGCTTGATAGGAAATAATGATAATGTATTAGGAATAGCCCATGATTACGGAGGCATCGTTCTCAGAGATGCACAACTTCAGGATCCTAGTATAAGTGCTATGATACTTAATGGAGTACCTAATCAAGGATCAACCGGAGTTAGTCAGGCAATATCAGGTGATCCTGGAAGTCAAACACGTGCGCAAAGTTTAATAGAAAGAGTCAACGAAATTAGGGAAGGTGATGAATGTGATAATTGTGGCATGTTAGTAGCTTTTGAATCTTGGATTAATTCTATAGAGGGTGGATCCGAATTCCTAGATGATGTAGAGCATGGAAGTCCAATAATTAATAATTTAGGTGAACCTACTGTTCCATTCGCTATTATGTGGGGTAGTGTGGAAGAATTATCCTTGCATAGTATGATGGACTCAAGGGTCAATTCAGCTAACCGATTCTCGCAATGCTTTGCAAGAAAACTTTCTAGAGCAAGAAATGATGCAGATGATGCTCTGACAAGAGGCCTAATAGATAATACATTAGGCTTTTTTAATCAAGTTATATCAGTAGTAACTTCAATTGTTGATACTTCCATAAGTGGTACACCTGCGATTATTGGTGGAATTGTAAATTTTTTGACGACTACCAGACAAAATATAATTAGTCGTATTGATGCGGTCAGAGCTAACGACGAAGAGTTAGCTAGAATCTTGCGTTGTGAATTGTCTAACCAATTCGCAGCTACCGATTGGCAATTATTACTAATGGAAAATTCGGATAGAGAAGAAACAGAAGTTGCAATCCCGACTGATTACACAGATTGCATTCAAGACTGTGCGCTAGACATGGCATTTGGAGATTGGAATTCTAACCTAACATGTGATGAGGCCTGTGAAGATTCTGCAATGGGACCAATTACCGAAACTGTATTTGTATTTGTAAGTGATCCTAATGATGGCTTATTGACTGCGACTGAACAAAAATTAGAGGGATATGCGGGAGAACCATATCACTTAATGAATAC
>CAZIMH010000208.1:0-5806 GCA_964540155.1 uncultured Saprospiraceae bacterium | reverse complement strand
ATCCTAGGAAGATGAGTAAAATTACTAGATTACTAATCGTACTAATAATTGAGCCATAAGTCTCACTAGCTTGGGTGTTAATGATATTTGCTCGCCAATCAGAGGTAAGGCTTGCAAGCCCGAAGGTTAGAAGAAAGCTGAAGAAAACAACGATGACATTACGCCATCTTGCAGTTCCAATTCCTTGCATAAGGTACCCTCTGAAGAATAACTCTTCAAAACTGGTCTGCAAGGGCAATACAAATATGCAAATCAATATAAGTGGGATGAATGTCGCTGAATTAAAATTCCAAGTGTATTGGCCTGGATTCAAAAAATAGCCCACTGCCTCTACTATGAGCGCTAATGAAAGCCACGTACAAAATGCAAAGAACACCCTGCTGTATCTTATGCGAGTTGCTGAAGTGGATAGGGTTTTAAATTCTCGTCTATGGAAAGGACCAAAAACGAAGTAGAAAACTGTTATGGCGGCTACGAAAAACAATAACATTAGCGATAGCCCGAGATTAGCATTTATACCATATGAATCAAAATTTTCCATGAATGTACTCAGGTCTACATTGCCTAGTTCTGAGTGTTGCTCTTGTGACTTTAATCGTGCAAGGACAATAGGGATTCCACCTATGTTATATCCTAAAAAAACTAACACAGTCACTACTATGTACCTCCACCAGTCATTTTTACCCTTAAAAGCCTGCTTAAAGTACATTCATTGTTTGTTTGAAACGCATAATTACTACAAAACGGATAAAAGTAGTGATTGCAAACGAAATGGACTTAAACTCACCCTACAGGAAAGTGAATTGATTTCTAAAAAATATTCATCTTTGTGCAAAATCTTCATATGAAGCGTAATGACATGTTTTTGGCTTTAACCTGCATTTTGATAGGTTTTTTCTATCGATTAATCCCAGGTTATCCTTCAAACTTCACTCCCGTTGCGGCTATGGCGCTGATGGGTGGCATGTACATATCTCGAAAATCCTTAGCTTTTTTAGCACCAATAGTGGCACTTTACCTAGGGGACTTGATACTGAATAATACGATTAACAGACCTTTCTTTCCTGAACATTCAGGGCTCGTGCTGTGGAGTAATTACATGTACTTCAACTTGTTAGCTATGGGAGGAATAGTTTTTCTTGGCATAGGACTGTCTAAGAGTAAAATAGTTAGTAAAATCATTTCTGGCAGTCTGTTTTCTTCATTGGCATTCTTCCTTATTACCAATCTTGGTGTTTGGCTGACGAGTGCTATGTATCCAAAATCCTTAGCTGGACTTGGTGCTTGTTTTACAGCAGCGGTTCCATTCTTTCAAAACTCTTTGGTTAGTAATGTTCTATTTGTTACCCTCTTTATTGGGTCCATAGAATTTGCAAAGAAATATATGGTTAAAGGCGATTTGGCCGGAATCTAGAACGAGCTTACTTAGGCCGTTTTATCCTCAGGATATTCTATTCTGACATGATAGATGCTTCTAAGGAGTGATTTGAAGACATCCTTACATAATTCCAATTCCATAAATGATAATGAGGAGTCACTCAACTGACCCAACTTAACCTTATGTTCTGTTATTCCATCTATTAGCTTGTCAATGTCCTGCCCAGTGGGATTTTTCAGACTTTTGGACGCAGCTTCTATCGAGTCCGCTAACATGAGTATCGTTTGTTCTTTACTGCTCGGCTTAGGGCCAGCATACCTGAATAGAGACTCATCAAATTCTCTTTCCGGTTCATCATTTTTCTGCTTTCTGTAAAAGTATTCTACCCTCGTCGTCCCATGATGTGTTCGAATAAAATCAATGAGGAGCTTAGGCAGTCTTGCTTTCTTAGCTCTTACGATTCCTTCAGTCACATGGTCTATTATAATTTCCGCGCTTTCAAAATTCGACAATGAAGCATGGTTGTTTTGCCCTTGACTGTTTTCTATGTAGTACTCAGGTCTTTTGAGTTTTCCTATATCGTGGTAAAGAGCGGCTGTTTTCACCAACAAGCCATTGCATCCAATTTTGTCTGCAGCCGCCTCGCTTAGGTGAGCCACTTGTAGTGAATGTTGTAAGGTGCCAGGCGCTTTTAAGGACAATTCCTTCAGTAATGGCTTATTCATATCACAGAGTTCTGCTAGTGTAATACTAGATGTAAAGCCAAATATCTTTTCCGCCAATGGTATGAATGGATAAGCCAATAAAAGCAGTAGACAATTAAGAACCAACCATCCAAAGACTGGAAATTCGTTAGACACTAGCGACCCACTGTTAATCAAGGCTAATCCTAGATAACCGACCAAGTAAGTCACCATGATAATCAGTATCCACATGAAGAATTTGTTCCAGTACCTTGTCTCAGAAATTATCAGCACAGTTATAATCCCAGCTAAAATCTGAAGAAAGGTAAACTCATATCCAAGCTCACTTAAGAAGCTACAGATCAGGACTACAACTATATGTATAAACAAAGCTAGCCGTCCACCATAGAAATTAAAAACAATTATTGGCACAAGGCAAAATGGAATAGCGTATGGACTAATTGATGGATTTTTATTAACCAAAAAGACTAAGAAGCTGAAAAGTACTGGCCATATAACCAAAAATAGAACACCAGATATGCTAGAAGTTATCTCAGGAAAATACTTCATTGAATAAAACAATAAAGCGCCAATAATCAATGCGGTCAATAAGAAGTATCCTATAAAGTATATGACACGTCTAGATAACGGATTGGCGTTTTCTGCCTTCTGTTCTATATAGGATTCTAGAACTTGATAGGTTTTAGAATCTATTTTTTGATTTTTGGAGATGATGACATCTCCAGGTTTATAGTTGACCTGAATATTTCTTTGTGGATTCAATGAATCACCTAAAACCCCTAAACTTATGTTTTTTTGGAAGTTAGTTTCTGAGATGAGATTTTCATGTGACCATGCTTCACCTTCAGTAAATGTTAATTTTTCCTCATTATGTGCTGGAAAAAATAGGCTAATAATAGTAATCGCCAGAATAGTTAGAAGCCATTTTGGCAAATCCTTCATTGTCCACTTTGTTCGACCCTTTTGGTCCATCATCTCTTAAGAAATCGTTTATATCTCCAAATGTAAGAATAAACTTAGGTATTGAATTAATTTATAATATGTCCATGCTTTCAGTTTAACTAAGTGGCATGAACAAATTATGCCTTAGAATTCCATTTTACTTCATCTATACCATCCAACTTTGCGAGAAATCGGCCTAATGTGAAAAAGTAATCTGATAACCTATTAAGGAAGGTCACGATAATGTCAGGGATTGATTTATGAGATTTTAGAGCAACGACCCTTCTTTCTGCCCTACGACATACCGTTCTGCATACATGAGCCAAGCTTATCCTTTCATTGCCTCCTGGGAGGATAAAGGATTTTAGTGGCGGAAGCTGGGCAGTCATTCTATCTATCTCTTGTTCTAATGTGGTCACCAATTGATCTTCCAATTTTGGGAGATATTCATCTGCTGTATTGTCAGAGGCAAGGTGGCTACCCATATCGAATAAGGATGACTGAATCTGTTTTAGTACAGTGGTGTCTAGACCATCACATTTCGCGATTAACAGGCCTAAAAATGAATTGAGTTCATCTACTGTCCCAAAAGCTTCTATTTGTGCATCATCTTTCCCTACTGAAGCACCTCCAAAAAGTGAAGTCTTTCCCTTGTCTCCTTTTTTAGTGTAGATTTTCAATTATAATCGTTTGATGCAAAATTAGCTCTTATTGTAATGATGGTCGGGGTCGGCAGCTTTTATAATATTGGCATTTTTAGTGTCAGACTCTAATATCCCATCTCTCAGCCTGATGATTCTATGGGCATGTGCTGCAATATCTGGTTCATGTGTGACTAGTATAATCGTATTCCCGTTATCATGAATTTTCTCCAGTATAGCCATTATTTCTATAGATGTCTTTGTGTCCAGATTACCTGTAGGCTCGTCCGCTAGGATAATCGCTGGGTCATTGACTAGAGCTCTTGCAATGGCGACCCTTTGCCTTTGACCTCCTGACAGTTCATTTGGTTTATGATCTATTCTATCTCCCAGTCCCACTTTAGTCAGCACGTCTTCTGCCTTGTCTAATCTTTTTCTTTTACTCTGCCCAGAATAGACTAACGGTAAGGCCACATTTTCCAAAGCAGAAAGTCTGGGTAGAAGATTGAAGGTCTGAAAGACAAAACCAATCTGTTTATTACGAATTGTCGCAAGTTCACTGTCATCCATCTCACTTACTTGGATATCCTTGAGAAAGTAATCTCCTGAAGTGGGTGTATCTAAGAGGCCAAGCAAATTCATCAGGGTTGATTTCCCTGACCCAGAAGGACCCATTAGTGCCACGTATTCATTCTGTTGGATGTCAATATCTACACCATTAAGTGCATGTACCTTCTCAGTACCCATGGTATATATTTTCTTTATATCCCTAGTTGATATAATTGACCCTTTCATGAATCCTTGTTTATTACTTTAGGTACGGTAAAGAAAGGCGGCGCTTGCTCCTTCGCATTTTGAAGGGCTTGTTTGGGGCTGAGCTGCTGACCTTTTATATCTTCTCTCAGTGTATTTTCACAATGCTCATTAGGACTGATTAACGGTTCTATGCCTTCGGTCTCAACATTCTGCAACTTATTTATCATGTCCACTAAGCCATTCAAATCTTTGGTTAGTGCTGTTTTTTCTTCTGCACTCAGTTTGAGAAGTGCCAGTGATTCCAACTTTGCTATTGTTTGCTTGTCTATGCTCACTCTAAGTATTAATATTTGTAAATATGCATCATTATACCCACATCATTCTCAAATATAGATGTGTTCCGTGCTATCTCCGTCTAATTGCCTAATTTCGCCAACTAAGAAAATTGAATACTCTATTATTTACCTATGCATAACTGATGAGTGACGTAAAACATATAGCTATAGCAGGAAATATAGGAGCTGGGAAAACCACGCTTTGCGAGATGCTGGGCAAGCATTTTGGCTGGGAGGTTCATTATGAGGATACTAACGACAATCCTTATCTGAGTGACTTTTATAATGATATGCAGAGATGGTCATTCAATCTGCAAATTTATTTCCTGAATAGTCGTTACAAGCAGATTATAGATATCCAAAAGGGTGATAAAGTGGTGATACAGGATAGAACCATCTACGAGGATGCTTTTATTTTTGCACCCAACCTTCATGAGATGGGCCTGATGTCTAAAAGGGATTTTGAAAATTATGCTACCCTGTTTCAAACGATGACATCTCAAATTAACCCACCCGACTTGCTCATTTATCTAAAGGCAAGTATTCCTACACTTGTAGGCCATATCCATAATAGAGGTAGAGAGTATGAGGGTTCTATCAGTCTCGATTACCTCAAGAGATTGAATCTGAAGTATAATGAATGGATAGATTCATACAAGGAAGGGAAACTGCTGATTATCGATGCCGATAATACAGACTTCTTCCAAAATCCTGAAGACTTCGGCCAAATTATAAATCAAATCAACGGTCAGCTTTTTGGACTTTTTTAGATGGCCTACAAAGAACTAAAAGCATTTCTAGATACTGAGGGAGTTACCTTGGTCGCCGTATCCAAGACTAAACCTATTTCAAGCATACAGGAATTGTACAACCAAGGTCACCGCGTTTTCGGTGAGAATCGCGTACAGGAATTGGTAGAAAAGTATAATGAACTAGCTAAAGATATCCAGTGGCATATGATAGGCACCTTGCAGAAAAACAAGGTGAAGTATATCGCCCCTTTTGTGTCTATGATACATTCTGTTGATAGCCTAGACCTAGCTAAGACTG
>CAZIMH010000207.1:0-5821 GCA_964540155.1 uncultured Saprospiraceae bacterium | reverse complement strand
CCTGCACTTCTAAATCTTGGTCTAGACAATTCTTTATGGCTGTAATTCCAGAAGGCCCAGCGCCGATGACGCAGACTTTTTTCATATGTTATTCTTCTTTTATAATTATCTCAGATTGAAATTAACAGGAAGGGTATATTCTGTATCTACAGGCTTACCATCTTGCATACCTGGTCGCCACCTAGGCATCGAATTTATGAGTCTAAATACTTCTTTCTTGATAACGTCACTGAGTCCACGAAGGGCTTTAATATCTTTTATCTCTCCATTCTCGGAAACGGTATATCTTACGATAGCGGTTCCTTGTATATTCTGTTCTCTCGCTTCCCTCGGATATTTAATATTGGTGTATATAAATCGTAACATCTTTTCTCTAGCACATGCTTCCTTTTCCTTGATAGGTAGATTTTGGTCTTCGCAGCCTGGAAATCGTGGTTTTTCATCATGTAAGTGAATGGTAGAATCTAGTGTGGTAGACATTAATTCTCCGTGATGATATATATTCTCAAAGGAAATATTTTTTGTAGTGTCGTGAATCATTTGTGGTCCATGTAATCGGCCGTCAATATAGAATTCCTGTATCAAGAGAATAGAATCAGAGGTGATTTTTTTCCATATGCCATGTTTTGCGTCATTTTTATAAAGGCCCGTTTCATTTCTGTTTGATATCCAGTTGCCTACCTTTTGATTGTTCTTATAGTAACCTTGACTTATAAGTGTACCGTCATCCCAGAATTTTTTAGCTATCCCATGTTTTTCTTCGAGGTCTTTGTTCTTGAAAGTGGTTATTTCTATTATTGCTTTGGTGTCGGGGTAGTACATTTTCAGAATGCAAGATCCATTCTTTAGTTTTTCTATGGTATAATTCCAGTCGCAATCGAGGAGTTTAGAATCAGCCTCTAATTGTTGTTTGTATTTCTTTTTGCATGATTGCGAATGCAACACCGTTGCGCCGAAAAGAAGTATGAAAAGGAAGCTGATTTTACTCATAAGTCATGTTTTAGATAGCTAAAGGGTGATCCCTAGGTACGTTTGATGGATTTTCTCATAGTAGCGGGATTATCTATAAAATTTCTACTCAAACTGCAAATTGGAGATTAAAATACTGATTTAGCCCCACATAAGCGAAGATTATATATGTTGCAAAAATTAACATTAACAAATTAAATATTGGTAGATCTAAGCACATATAGATAATAATTTTATATTTAAGATAATTTTCAAACTAACTTACTCTAATTATGGGAAAATATATTGTTGAACTAATTGGTACTTTTTTCTTAGTGCTTACAGTCGTTGTAGCTGTCGCTAAGGGAGGAGATATGGCTCCAGTTGCCATTGGTGCATCTCTTATGGTCATGGTTTATGCTGGTGGTCATATATCAGGTGGACATTTTAATCCAGCGGTATCTTTAGGAGCATTGATAAGAGGTGCGATGTCTGCCGCAGACTTTGTACCGTACGTACTTGCTCAGTGCGCTGGAGGTGCATTGGCTGCATTGGTTGCAACTACTGTTTTAGGAATAGATCACAGTGCGAATACTGCTGCTGCCTTTGGCGCTGCGGGAGGACCTGGTATTCCGGCTGCATTTGTGGCTGAGATATTAGGAACATTTGCCCTTGTATGGGTTGTCCTTAATACAGCAACTACCAAATCTAATGAAGGAAATTCATTCTATGGATTAGCGATTGGATTTACAGTTACAGCCATGGCTTATGGTCTGGGCGGTATTTCTGGTGGTGCATTTAATCCTGCTGTAGGTTTAGGCGTATCCGTTGCTGAGATGACATCTTGGTCTAACATTTGGGTATTTGCAGTAGCTTGTCTTGCAGGTGGTGCTTTAGCAGCATTGACATTCAAAGCGACATATCATTTAGATGACTAATCGTTATCTGAATTAAGAATTAATTGAAAGGCTGTTCATGAAAATGAGCAGCTTTTTTTTGTTTGATGATGATAACTGAATTTTAGTTTTTCGATTTATGCTTCAAACCAATAATTACTAACCTAATCTCTCTGTAACCTATAATCATGATAGAGAGAATTATAGATGCATAAAGTAATGTTGGTATTCGATACCAACCACCAGCCACTACATTTAATAAAATAGAAGTGACTTCTATCAGAAGCAATCCAAAACAGAGAATGAGAGTGATAGACTGCCATACTGAAAGTCTTGAATAAAATGACTGCCCTACTTTTTCTGCTTTCAGTTGTCTGTAATTGTATAAAATTACAAACCCATAGAAAGCGAGGCTACCTATAACTTTTATAATTTGGAGCCCTCCCATAGATAGATATTCTGCTCTAAATACCATATTGACAAAAATATATGAAGCATAGAAGCAAATGAGGATACGGGCCTGGCTGTGAAATTTGTGGGTTATTAAACCGCGGTTTTGAGTTGCTGGCATATGATTGTTAGAAGTTGAGTTTCTATTAGATAAATAGGAATTTTTGAAAAGAATTACATTGGATAGATAAAAAGCTGATATTCAAGAAATTTTCGTTTCATTTCTAGTATTAGCATATTGGTCTCTTCTTCATACTGATTCAATATCTGGAATAAGAACTCTATGTTTCTATCATTAAAAGAATCTACACTAAAATAATTGCGTCTTTTGTTAATGTATAGTTCATAATTTTCATCTTTAATATTACCCTTGCTTATATCTTCTGACATATATTCTTTTAGGGTTATTTCGATGTTCTTTATTGAAGTGTTTATATCTTCTGCCACATGTAATTTGACATTGCCTTGAAAGATAGGGGATAAGGTATGCCGTATTTCATCTATTTTATTGAAGATAGCTATTGAGTTATCTATTTTGCTTATAAGTGAATCGTATTTCGATTTGAACTCATCCCCTCTCCCTTTTTTTGTTGCCTCTTGATAGAAGAAATTAAATATGGTTTCTGTAACCTTATGATACTCATCATTTAAATGTTCTGCTTCACTTTGCAATTGCTCGAAAATCATTTTTGCATCTCTTGCTTTATGCTTCTTTCCATCAAAATCAAAAGTCTTAATAGGAATTTGTTTATTAATTAAAGCTTGTAGAAGATGTAGATCATTGAAGATTGTTGTTTTTTCTTGTAAGCGTTTTACATTTCCTTTGCTTAGGATATCTGCTATTTGTTGTGGTGGTATATTTTGTTCTTGATTTAATTTGATATTGGTAGGAAAGTATCCATTGAAGAATCCTTTGTAATCATCTGGAAATTTCAAATTGTTGAATTCTTCATAATATTTTTTTACAAACTCATCGTGAGAAAAAGAAACTCTTTGTTCACTTTTATTAATCTCAAATAGTTTGCTACTAAAGTCTTCTTGTGTTCTGTTAGCATTTTTGAATAGTTGCCATGGTGAGTCATGAACAGTTGGTGTTGTTAGATTCAGATTGTTGAGATGTGCAGCTCTTTGTTCATTGCTAGGATGGGATGCCCATTGATCTTTAATATGAATACGATGGACTCCATGGTTTATATTCTCTTCATTGATATTAATTAATTCATGCTCAAAACTTAAGTCATTATCTATAGCAAAATGCTTTTGAACCTCCTTATGATCAGTATAAATATTCTGTGGATTAATAAGTCCCCAGTTTTGATATTTTGACATTAACGTTGTAAAACATAAATCACTCATTTCTAATCTCTGTAGTGAAGAGATAAGATGATTGCCTCCAGTGACACTAGCTGATATAGTGTCCGCATGAAATTCCATCTGCCTGGACAGTGCCAAGTATATTTTATTTATTGGTTTATATACGAGTTTTAGAATAAACTGAATGATTCTGACAACCACCATTGTCAAACCACCTGCTAAGGACATATATCCATTTGTTTCAGATAGCCGATTAACCCAATGCTCATAATCATCATTGTCAAATAGCATATTATGAATAACTCTATTAACATAGTATATATAGCTTCCAAGTTTCATACTCTTTTGAGAAAAATGGCCAAACTCGTGGGCTAGGATTGCTTTGAACTCACTCAAGTTTATAGAGTTGATGAGGCCTAATCCGATATTCAAATTTTTCTTTACAGGGAAGAATAAACTCCAGAAACTTGAGTTGTAAAAGACATAAGCATTTACCTCATTAGACAGATATATTTTTTTAGGAAAGTCCGAACCTACTTCATCAACCACTTTTTTTATAAAATTAAATAATTCTGGCTCGTCGTTTTTGTTGATTTCTGAAAGATGACTGATGTCATGTTTTTTACTTGAAGTAATAAATTTTACAAGAAATACGATAATGAAAAGTCCGAATGTGCATAAAGCAATACCTATGAAAATTGTTACAATTCTAGGGAACGTAATAATTAATTTCAATCCGAAATAGCCTGCTGTTATCGCCAATGCAACTGCAATGCCAAAGAGTATAAGATAGATAATAATGAATGCAACTATAGAAAATGATACTTTGTAAGTACCTGCAATAAATTCAGATGATGGCTTAGTTATTTCGGGAGAAATATTTAAAGGACGTTTAGGGTATGTCATGACGTTCTATAATTGGATTGCTATAATCTAATATACGAACAAATTTTAAGTAATTGTTTTCTCAGGATCTAATAGAAAAATTAATCTTCTGAATACACTTATCTACATCCCATACCTTAGTCACCTTGGATCTATCTATGTCCACATGATTTATATAGTGATGATTATTAGGAAACTTATCTCCTAAGTGTATTTCCTCTTTTAGAATCAAATAGTCTTGACCTGATTCGAATTTTGCATAAATGTAAATCTTATTGATATGAGCTCTTGATTTGCCTTCAGTTCCATGGCCAGCATATTCGATTGTAGACATTCCAAAACCATATGACCACCAGGTCGTTAGAGTCTCTATATTATGTAGCTCGAGATGATTACTATGATTCGTTGCTAACATATTTTTTCCGTCGAAAGTTATAACTGAGTAGGAAGCAACAATATATGTTACACCTATCACTGTTGTGATAAAAAAAGCGATTGCATAAGTATAGACCGGGGAAAGTGTGATATAGAAAAATAGAGAGGGAGTGAAACAAAAGATAAAAATTATTTTCCAGAGTGTAAATGGATTGAATGCAAAACTCTTGTATGTTTTAATTGACTTTATAATTAACTATTTTAAATGGTTAATTACTTTAGACCAAACTTAGTTGTATCTAAATCATTTGCTTATTAAGTATAACAGAATTATTATTCATAAAAGTTCCTAAGGAAGTTTTTATAGATTGTAAGTGTTGAACCTTTAAGCAGAATTTATAGTAGGAGATACTGTTTATTTGTACAGTATTTTGAGATGAGTGTTTACTACCGGCTATACTCCTTAAAATCAATAGATGGATCATAATCATCATCACTGATCAGCGAATGCAATTCACTCCGTTTGTCCTTAGACTTAATAAGAGGAAAAAATAGCTGCACATACCAAGGTTCGTTAATGCGATTCCAGGCGCCAAACTTGGTGGGGTATTGTCTTGTGATTTTTGCAGTTCCAAAAATAATATCCCATATGAATAGCAGATTACCATAGTTGCCATTAGGGTGGGAGACACCATCCTCTGCGGTCAGGCCGTGGTGTGCAAAATGTGTACTTGGCGTAGAAATCAATCGCTCTACTATCCAAGCCAAGGGATTAAGAAATTTGTAGCGGTATAGAAATATATCCCACCTTGTTTCGCTGTGCGCAAGGAGTATGACGACCAACTTTATGGGCAGATAGATGAGATACGCATAGCCCATGCCCAGAAATACGAGTATACCAGAAAACCAGATGCCCGGCATAAGGGCATAGTACATAATGGCATTCCTGTAGG
>CAZIMH010000206.1:0-5847 GCA_964540155.1 uncultured Saprospiraceae bacterium | reverse complement strand
GAATTATTCAGTTTTTATATTCCATTGATAGGATACATCCGAACCTAAGCATACTAGATGTAGGATCAGGTACTGGTGTGTTTCCATATGAGGTAAGTAAATTTGGCTTTAAAATAAGTGCCATTGACCCAGACCCAAACTCTATAAACCATATTTCAGCAATACCTCAAATAAATAAAACTTATTGCGGAAATTTTGATGAGATTCAGCTAGATGAAAAGTATGACTTAATAACTTTCAATAAGGTACTAGAACATGTTGCAAACCCTATTCAAATATTAATGCTAGCAAAGGAGAAAATTCATGACAATGGTATCATATATGTAGAGCTTCCTTATTCAGGCAATAGCAAAACAAACATTCAATATGAAAGAAGGACTGAATTCAATATTGAACATCATTTTGTCTTCAACCATGCCTCACTTGAATATTTAATTTCTCAAGCAAAACTTCAAGTTATAAATCTAGAAAATATTACCGACCCATCAGGCAAACAAACTATTTTTTGCTTTGTGTCCGCATAAGCTCTTTTGAACAAAGCAGGATATTTATTACTAGAAAAAAAATTAAGGCCTTACATCTATGAATAAAAGGCTTCACTTGAATTAATTATAATGTCTTTGATTACAATTTACATCACCAATTACAATTATGGTCAATTCATCCAGAATGCGATAGACAGTGTCCTAACACAAGAAAGCGTTGATTTTGAACTTCTAATCATCGATGATGGCTCAACTGATAATTCTAGAGATATAATAGAAACATACCGAGACAATGAAAATGTAACAATAATTTATCAGGAAAACAAAGGCCTCAATGTGACAAACAATGTCGCTCTCCATCTTTCTAAAGGTGATTACATAATGCGATTGGATGCTGATGATTACTTAGCTCCATTAGCACTTAAGAAATTATCTGACGAACTAGAATCAGACTCAGAACTGGGATTAGTATTTCCAGATTACTATATAGTAGATGCTGAAGAGAATATTATAGAGCATCACAAGCGACATGATTTCAGAAAGGAGGTAACCTTATATGATCAGGCGGCACATGGCGCCTGCACAATGATACGTGCAGATTTTCTTAGAGCACTTGGCGGTTATAATGAAAACTACAAATGCCAGGACGGATATGAATTATGGATTAAATTTATAAGTAAATATAAGGTAGCCAATGTATCTGAACCCTTATTCAGTTATCGTCAACATGGCAATAATCTTACATCCAACGAAAACCGAATTCTAGGAACTAGAGCTCAAATAAATGCAGACTACATAAAAGATCTAAATATAGATAATAGCTCATTGGCTGTTATTCCTATTAGAAGTAAAAAAGATAAATTCTATCAGCTTGAGATAAATGGTGAGACCTTATTAAATCTAAAAATCAGACAGGCACTTAAGTCTAATACCATAGACAAAGTCATTGTCTCCTGTCCAGATAAATCAGTCATAGAAACCATAAAGGAAAAACATATCGATCATCCGAAGTTTGTATTTCATGAAAGATCACAAGAGCTGGCAAGAATCAATACTTCACTAAAGGATACTATACTGGAAATTCTAAATCAGGCATCGCATAAAGAGATGAATGCCATTGTGATTCTTGACTTAAGGTTTCCACTTATCTCTACTGTAAAGATAGATGACGCTGTAAATACGATGATGCTATTCAAGGCCAACTCACTCATAAGCGTACGTCCTGACAGCAACTTGTTCTTCAAACATGACGGAACGGGAATGAAGCCAATACTTGGACAAGAGTCAAGAAGTAAGTTGGAGAGAGATACCTTGTACAAACATGTGGGCGGTATTACTGTCGTAGATAAGAAAACATTTCTAGAGAATGATAAAATTCTTCACGGTAAAGTGGGACATATTGTACTGGACAAGAACAGTGCATATGTTATAGAAAATAAGTTGGACTTGGATATAGTTAGTCAGATAAACAAACTCTACAAGATTATTTGATGGAGAAGTTATTCAATATCATCATAGCAACTACTAATAGTATTCTCACTTTTCTCAAAATACTATTGAGATCCACTTTTGTTATTTCGAAATACAAAACAGAAAATGAGCAGTTGTTCATTTTAGGTAATGGACCCTCACTTAAACATCAACTTCCTTTACTAGAAAGCAAATTTCGCAATAGCAGCATTCTTTCAGTCAATGGATTTCCTTTATCAGATCTATTCGAAAAAATAAAGCCGAATTACTTTATAGTTTGTTCCCCAGGCTTTTACAGGAATGATGCTGTGGATTACAATGTAGAGGTTAGAAAAAATATCATCAAGGGTTTGGTGGAGAAAACCACATGGCCAATTGTTTTCTTTATCCCTGCTGCGAGTAGAAAAAACAAACAGTTTACCGATTATATAAATTCTAATCAAAACATCACTCTTCAATATTATAATACGACACCAGCCGAAGGACTTAAAAGCCTTAAACATCTTTTCTACAACATGGGACTAGGATCACCAAGACCACACAATGTGCTGATTCCTTCCATCTTACAAGCTATCAATGCAGGCTATAAAAAAATATATCTCTTAGGAGCAGATCATTCCTGGCTACCTGAGCTATCTGTCAATGACAATAATGAAGTGCTTCTTAACCAAAAACACTTCTACGATGAGCATTCTTCTACAGCAAAACAAATGCATAAGCAGGAAGGTCGAGGTAACAGAAAAATTCATGAAGTACTTCATAAGTTCATGCTAAGTTTTAACGCTTACCATGAGCTCAATGAATATGCATCTACAAAAGATAGTACGATCATCAATCTTACTGAAGGTTCATTTATAGACGCCTTTGAAAAGAAGAAAATTGCTAGTCTCTAGAGCATGAAGGATAAAATTTCAGTCATCGTTTGTACCTATAATCGCGTCAAGTTTATTCCTAATGCATTAGACCATTTAGTTCAGCAAGATTTAGACCCTTCAGAATACGAGATTATAATCATCAACAACAACTCTACAGATTCTACTGAACAAGTCGTTAAAGATTATATAAAACAAAACACCACTCACAGTTTTCGTCATGTCTTCGAAGCCAATCAAGGATTGAGTTTCGCTAGGAATCGAGGACTCAAAGAATCGAAGCATCCGCTCATTTGCTACATAGACGATGATGGCTATGCCTCCCTTAATTATCTCTCCTCTATTCAGAACATCATGAATGACAATGCTAAGATTGTCGGTATCGGCGGCAAGGTCATCCCGCAATATGAAGACAAAGAACCTGAGTGGTATAATCCCTATCTACGTATGATGGTGACTGCTATTGACTTTGGAGATAAACCATTTAAATGCTATGGCAAGAAATATCCAGCTGGCTGTAGTATGATATACAGAAAGCACATTTTAGAGGAAGCAGGTGGATTCAATAATGATCTAAAATGGAGAGCTGATGATAAATACATCTATCACCAAGTCAAAAAAATATCAGACGAAGTCTACTACCGTCCAGATATATGGGTACATCATCAAATAGATAAAGACAGAACCACAGATCAAAATTTTGATAGATTAAGTGGATTACTTGGCTCAGAAGAACGCCTTAGAATACTTGGAAAAAAAGCTTGGGCCTACCCTTTCAAATTAGCAGAATTTATATTCAAATATTTTGCTTCCATCATTCTTGCTATTGGCTTTGCGCTGAAAGGACAAGCCATCAAAGGGAAGTACACGATTAGATTTAGATGGTTAGCCCTACTGCGCTACCTAGGCGTGTAATGTTGGCAATACGTCCTCTCCATTCCATCTCCCTGCAAAACGTATTTACCAATCAAGAAATTAATTCGAATTCTTACTAAATTACAGATATAAACATCGGTGTAATACGCTAATGAACTATTTATACACAAAGTACACGCTTCTTCTTATCGGTTTACTGTCGCTCTGCAGTCATGTTTCTGCACAGCAATATTTTTCAGATCCTGATGATCTCGTAGAGGCGATACAAGGATCATCAGACGGAGGCACGTTCATTGTTAGAAATGGGGTCTACAATGACTTTGAGGCGGCGGTAGAGATAATGGCTACAGCAGAAAAACCTATCATTATAAAAGCTGAGACTGTGGGTGGCGTCACCTTACGAGGTGAGTCACAGTTCGTTCTTAAAAAATCTGCTTTTATAAGTTTACAAGGTTTCGTTTTTGACTGCCAAGGAGAGGAGACGCTGGTCAAATTAGAAGGATGCAATAACATCCGAATTACAAGAAATGTATTTGAACTAGAAACTACCGAATCTATAAAATGGATATTCATAGGTGGCTTTTGGAGTGACAATACTTTTCCCTTCCTATATCCAAGTCACCATAATAAAATAGATCATAATATTTTCCAGAATAAAGAAACACCAGGGCATTACATAACTCTGGATGGTTCTTTTGATAATAGTGGATCAGAAGAGGTTTATTATCAATCGCAATACGATACAATAGCTTATAATCACTTTCGTAATAATGGCCCACGAGCCGTTAATGAACAGGAGTCGATTAGAATAGGATGGAGTGAGATGTCTATGAGCAGTGGCTTTACTGTGGTAGCGCATAATTTGTTTGAAGATTGTGATGGTGATCCAGAAATAGTATCTGTAAAATCATCTGACAATACGATCAGTCACAATACTTTTATCTCTAGTTATGGAACGCTATCCTTGAGGCATGGGAATAGAAATAGAGTGGAAGGCAATTACTTTTTTGGCAAAGATAAAGCTATAAGCACTTCCCAAGCTGGTGCCTCGCTATACACTGGCGGCATTCGCATTTATGGTACTGACCATCTGATTATCAATAATTACATGGAAGGACTTAATGGCACCATATGGGATGCACCGATAGCCCTGACCTTGGGTGATGCCATAGATGGGCAAAGCTCAAATCTCTCAAAACACTTTAGAGCAGAACGCGTTACCATTGCCTACAATACCCTAGTAGATAATAGCCGTGGCATTGAAATTGGTTTTGACAACAATGGAAACTTCACAAAAGATTTAGAAGATATAACCATAGTCAATAATCTGATAACGGGTTCAGAAAATAGCCTAGTAGACATCGTAGACTCCAATAATGATCAGGGCGATAAAATATTCTGGCAGAACAACCTGATGTTTCCGATTGGGTCTGCATCAATTCTAACAGGGGCCAGCACTACTCACTTTGATTCTACAGAAATCATTCAAGAAAATCCCCATCTTAGTTATGATACCAATCTGGGTGCTTGGAGGACTACGGAAAATACCCCTCTAGTTGAAAATGTACTTCAGACACATAACGTGAATAGAGACATAGATGGACAGCAAAGACCAAGTCTGAGCAATCCAGGCGCCGACCACTACAGTATAGAAAGTATTCGTTATAGACCGCTAACTTCTCTAGATGTAGGTCCACATGCGAATGAAGATATGAGCACCTCCACTTCTGACACAAATGGAAAGGAACAAATTTTACTCTTTCCTGTACCTGCCAACGATGTACTCTTTATAGATAATCTAGAACACAACTATTACAGGGTTAGCATTGCGACCATGGATGGACGTATCTGTCTTACCAAGGATATAGAAGACTCAGAAGACGGTCTGAGCATCAATATTTCGAAACTCGTAAATGGACTGTATATCGTGCAGCTTTATAGAGATGACAGTTCCATAGACTCTAAAGTCATTGCAATCTATCGCTAGGATGGTATTAGTAATCGGCGCTTGATTAGCAATAATACCAATGTATTGTCAAATTAATAAATGCTTCACAACCTATTGGTTATGAAGCATTTAAGATATAAATTAGTGACCCCGGGAGGATTCGAACCCCCAACCCTCAGAGCCGAAATCTGATATT
>CAZIMH010000205.1:0-5852 GCA_964540155.1 uncultured Saprospiraceae bacterium | reverse complement strand
CCCTACAGTAATCCAAAAGGTGGCTGTCATCTCGTCAAGTACGGCTGCAGGATTTCAGGATTTTATGGAGCAACTTAACGATAATCCTTATGGTTATGCCTATGATGTCGTGTTGTACAATTCTGCAATGCAGGGACAAAAAACAGAGTCAGAAGTTACTGCATCATTAAAGGAAATAGCTAAAGGCGGCTATGATATTGTTGTTATCGTTCGAGGCGGTGGTTCCAAGCTAGATTTATCAGCCTTTGATAATTATAATATTGCCTTTGAGATAGCGATGTCAAAAGTGCCGGTCATCACAGGAATAGGACATGACGTGGATCAGACTGTTGCAGATATTGTAGCACATACCGTACTGAAAACACCGACGGCTGTTGCTGATTGGCTTATAGCGCATAATGTGGATTTTGAGTCTCAGCTTCTCTACTTAGAAGACCAAATAATCTCTAAAGCTAAAGCGCTGGTAATCGAGCATTCAGAACGTCTGGAAATATTAAGTGAAAGGCTGAAGCAGATACCCTCTACTACCCTATCGCTGCATGCCCAACTACTGACTAATATGGAATCAGTTTTGGAATCACAATCCCAAACAAAACTTGTGGAATCCAGACTTAAATTAGAATCTGCCGCGGAGAAATTAGAATTGCTTAATCCAGAAAATGTATTGGAAAGAGGATATGCAATTGTGAGAGCAGGAAAACGCATTATTCCAGATGTAGCCTCTCTGAAGAATCGAGATTCTAGTTTGGAAATTAATTTTAGAGATGGAAAAATTAAAGTGAATAAAGTGTAATCTAATGCCAAAAAAAAGCTACGACAAAGCCTTCAATGATTTGCAAGCTATCCTAGAAGAAATCCAGAGTGATTCTGTCAGCATAGATAAGTTAAGTGATAAAATAAAAAAGGCAAAAACCTTAATATCCTTTTGTAAGGAGAGATTGCGTGAAATAGAAACAGAAATAAACGACAACATAGAATAACGATTCAAGGCAGTAATTGCCTAATTCGTCGTTATATCCTTCACCATGAGTAAGGATCAGTTTATATTTATAGAAACTTAATTTCAGCTTATGTTACGATCTCTCTATGTAGCTGTACTCACACTATGCACTTACGGGCTTCAAGCTCAAGTGACCTATGCCGAGCATGTGGCCCCATTAATTTATAAGAATTGTGGTAATTGTCACCGTCCAGGTGAGATTGGTCCATTTCCATTGACCAGTTATGAAGAAGTAGCGAATCAGGCGCAGACTATAAAATACGTAACAGAAATCAGATATATGCCTCCTTGGCAGCCGGACCCTAATTTTTCCAGCTTTGTAGGAGAGTCTTTTTTGACTCAAGAAGAGATTGACCTGATTGGGGAATGGGTTGACTCAGGAATGGAACGCGGGGACGTTACGCTTGAGCCAGATTTTCCAGATTTTCCTGAAGGATCTTTATTAGGAGAACCGGATTTAATACTGAGTATGGAAGAGGCTCACTTTCACCGAGGAAATAATCGAGATTCATACTACTACTTTGTCCTTCCTACGGGACTGACAGAAGATAGAATTGTGAAAGCGGTAGAATTCAGGCCAGGGAATGCTAAAATTGTCCACCACGCCTTGATATTTGAGGATGTAAATGGCGTAGCTGCAGCTACGGACGCCACTACTCCTGAGTATGGTTTTCCATCATTTGGAGGTTTCAATGGAGACGATGCAGATTTGACATTTCTAGAGAGCAAACAGTTTCAACCATATGCACCAGGTCAGAACATCGAAAGGTATCCTGATGGACTAGGACAGATTATGAAAGCTGGCGCTGATTTGGCTGTACAGATACACTATGCACCAACTCCAGTAGATGAGATGGATCAGAGTTCTATCAATATCTTCTTTGCAGATGAGGATGAAGAAGTAACAAGATTTGTAGATCAGGATATATTCTTGCCATTTCAGATTCCAGGTGGCTTTTTTGGATTTGTTATGCCTCCAAATGAGGTCAGCACTTTTACCGGTTCATGGAGAATAGATAGAGACTTGAGCCTTGTAGGCATATTTCCTCACTCACACTTATTAGGTAAAGAATGGGAAGTGTGGTTAGAGCATACTGACGGAACAATAACGAACCTCATCAAAATTCCTGATTGGGATTTTAACTGGCAATCTCAGTACACCTTCGAGAGATTCCTTAAAGCAGAGACAGGTTCTACAATCTATGCAAGAGCAGTCTATGATAACACTGTAGACAATCCATATAATCCGAACAATCCTCCTAGAACAGTTTTCTGGGGAGATAGAACGCAGGATGAAATGTTCTATATGCCTTTTCTATTCGTCCCTTATGAGGATGGAGATGAGGACATAATCTTCAATGATAATACAGTTAGTTCTGAAGATATAGCAGAAATAGATTCTGGTATCAATGTTAGGATATCTCCTAATCCTGTATCAGACAGAGCGCTCGCTAGCTTTATTTTACAGCGTGGTACTAGTCTGGATATTGGAATTTATGATATCAATGGGCAACTAATAAGACAACTCAGAAAGGGTGAGTTTTATAACACAGGTAAGTCAAGTGTGGATTTCAAAACAAATAGATTGGATGCTGGCCTCTATTATTTGAGAATAGAAGGTCAAGATGTTGATTACTCTACTCGCTTTATAAAAGTAGACTAGTACTCTTTAAAAACCATCTTGGGAAGGCCGGGGCACTTTGCCTTTACGAAAAGCCGCAATAAGGTCTACGATTTGGTCATAGCTAGCGATGCCAGCACTGACCCCATGTGATTTAAGGTATTTGTCATAGATTATGTCTCTAGACTTAGGCATTAAGTCTTTGTATCTATTGACGTGATCATTTATAGCTTTCAAGTCAGATTTCAGTTCATTAGATAGACCGCTATAGGTGTCAGCCCATTCCGCTCTGTGATACCCTCTATATGCTCTGGCTAGGTACCTCCAATATGCTAACTCAGCACTGTATGATATTAAGCTGTTTTCAGAATCGTAACAACTAAGGTAAGCGATATAATTGCAGACACTTTCGTCTGTAAATCCATAGCCATGTGCCATTTCATGTGCTAATGTAAAAGGATGCTGTTTGTAATATAACCCGCCATCTATATGACCTTCTATTGCATGTGGAATGTATATGCCTGATGTTCGGAGGCGAAGTAAAGCGCCAGCAGGCAGAAGTCTAATTCTGACTCTGCCAGTGGTAGGTATATTCCATTTTCTTAGTAAAGCTTCTTGGCGGATCCTTATTATGTCTTCTAGTTCAGTCTTAGGTAGCTCTGCATGGGTGTCCTTGGCCATTGTAGAGACTAAGGCCGTCTGAGCAATAAAGGTTTCTGAAAGGTAAGTGCTATCAATAGCTACCTTTTCCAAGTTCATAGTCTGATATGGTGAAGGCTGGGCATAGTTAAATCCCCATAAGAGATAAAATAGATTAATCAGCCAAACTAATGCCGTGAGGACTGCCAATGCAAAGGACTTTAGAGTATGTCTTCTATCGAAAAGGAAATACCATAAAAATAGAGGTAGGATGATATATATGGACGGAAAGGGTAACCACCCCAACGTATAATCGTAGATGACTCTGATTAACTGAAATAGTCCATTTTGATACAAGACTGTGTATGCCCATACAGACTTATAAAAAAGGAAATTTCCTAGTAAGACCAGAATAAGTGTTGTAACACCGACAGACCATTTAGACATTGAATACGAACCTTTGAGAAATGGAACCATTTAAATTAGAATCTGTTTACTTTGTGTAATTATATCAGAATAAAAATAGACTAAAATGGCATTTGAATTTACAGATGACAACTTCAAAGAATCTGCACTAGAGTCAGATAAGCTTGTAGTTGTTGATTTTTGGGCAGAATGGTGTGGTCCATGTAGGATGGTGACACCAATCATTGATGATTTAGCAAAAGAGTACGAAGGTAAGGCAGTTGTAGGCAAAGTGAATGTAGATCATCATTCCCAAGTTTCTATGAAGTATGGCGTGAGAAGCATTCCTACCATACTTTTGATTAAGAATGGTGAGGTAGTAGATAAGCATGTAGGTGCGACTACTAAAGCGGTATTAGAACAAAAAATGGCGGCACATATGTAGCCTTCAAAGTCCTTAGGACGCTGACATACAAGAGGTTGTGCTTTTATAAAGTACAACCTCTTTTGTTTTATAGTACTTTCTAGCAGACTATAACCATTGTCATCGGTAATAAAGATGGGTATGTTGTAAATTTGTCTTTTATCACTAATATCAATTAAGTGGGGTTTTTTGAAGATTTTGATTTAAAACGATTAGAAAACATAGAATTACTTGCTAAGCAGGTAGTTGAAGGATTTATAATAGGATTGCACAAGAGTCCATTTCATGGGTTTTCAGTAGAATTCGCAGAGCATAGATTATACAATCAGGGAGAGTCTACGAAGCTTATAGATTGGAAGGTGTACGCGAGAACTGATAAGCTCTTTGTCAAGAAGTTTGAAGAGGAAACTAATCTACGAGCTCAGATAGTCATAGATACCTCTTCTTCTATGTACTTTCCTAGACTAAGGAAGGATAATGAGCTGAATAAGCTACAATTCAGTAGTCTGGCTGCTGCCTCACTTATGAATCTGCTTAAGAGACAAAGAGATGCATTCGGTTTGTCATTGTTCGATAAAAACTTAAATATCCATACCAAGGCCAAATCATCCACGACCCACTACAGGCTCTTGCTTACCTATTTGGACAACCTGATTCAAAACGATATAGATAATAAGACAACCTCTGTAGCGCAGACGCTTCACAATATTGCAGATAACATACACAAGAGGTCTATGGTTATTATATTCAGTGACATGCTGGATAGAACAGATGACATGGATAATATTTTCTCAGCTTTACAGCATCTCAAGTATAATAAACATGAGGTCGTTTTATTCCATGTTATAGATAAGAAATATGAGGAGGACTTTGAGTTTGAAAACAGGCCACATGAATTCATAGACTTGGAATCAGGAGAAAGAGTAAAACTGCAGTCCAATCAAGTCCGTGATTTTTATCAAGAAAAAACAAAAGCTTTTAAAGAATCACTTAAAATGAAATGCCTACAATTTAAGATTGACTTTGTAGAGACAGATATTAGGAAAGGGTTTGTTCCTATACTAGAGACCTACCTTGTTAAGAGAAAGAAAATGTCTGTATAGGCAGAAAATCTAATTTACTTATTAGAAACACAATGAAGAAAAATCGCACACCACTAAAGATTTCACAACTGGAGACGTCACCACCAAAAAGCTTAGACAAGAAAACGATAAGGAAGGAGACGGAAAAAATGGCAAAGGAGATAGGGGAACTTGTCACTAAGATGTATGCCAACAAAAAACATTCATTGCTCGTTGTCCTGCAGGGTATGGATAGCAGTGGCAAGGATGGTGTTTCTCGGAGTGTATTTTGTTATACATCTCCTACAATGGTTTCTGCTTTTGGGTTTACGAAACCAAGTGATGAAGAGTTTGCTCATGATTTTCTTTGGAGAGCTCATAAGCAAACGCCTGCAAAAGGAGAAGTCAAGATTTTTGTAAGATCACATTATGAAGATGTACTTATCCAGCGGGTGCATAAGTGGATAAATAAAAGGAAAATCGATAACAGATTCGATGCTATCAATGCATGGGAGAGATTATTGCAGGACGATAACGACACCATAGTCATGAAGTTTTTTCTCAATCTCAGTAAGGCAAGACAGAAGGAGAAGCTTACGGAACGTATAGAAGTGCCTGAAAAGAATTATAAGCATAACGATGGTGATTGGGAAGAGAGAAAACATTGGACTAAGTATATGAGGGCCTATGAAGATGTACTCA
>CAZIMH010000204.1:0-5867 GCA_964540155.1 uncultured Saprospiraceae bacterium | reverse complement strand
GTAATGAAAAAAGTAAATAACATATTCTTCTATTGTTTTAGTTCGTTTAGTTCTATTCGAGCAAGGGCAATGCTATAGTATGTTGTAAGATATATATTTATAAAAGCCCTTGTGTTAGTTCACAAGGGCTTTTTTTTTGTTTAAAGATTGCTGTTATGAAGTTTTATTGTTGATAATAACCTGATTTTCAAGTTTATCGACTTGTAGTTTCAAATCACTTAATGGTTTTAGTTGATGGGTTAATCTATTGCATTAATCTAATTGGGATTGCTATGTCAAATTGGAAGTGTATGCAAGTGGTTGAAGCAAGCAGACTGTAAATCTGTTCCCTTTGGGTAAACTCGTAGGTTCGAATCCTACCACTTCCACATCAGGTAATGTAGCTCAAAGGTAGAGCACCAGTGTGAAGAACTGGGGGTAGTTGGTTCGATACCAACCGTTACCGCAAATGGAAAGTAATGCCAGATGGTCTGGCAACTGCCTGCTAAGCAGCTTGTACTTTTAATTGGGTATGTGGTTCGATTCCACTGCTTTCCGCAATTTGGCTATGTACCTAATGTTGGTATTGGGGTAGGTTTGCAAAACCTATTTAACATCAGTTCGATTCTGATCATAGCCTCTATGGAAGATAGCATGCAATGGTGCATAAGTGGTCTTGAAAACCATGCCATCTATTTGGATGAGGGTTCGATTCCTTTATCTTCCGCTTTTTTATAATTATTATTCAATCTCAAATTTACCTTCGATGGATCTCCACTTGTGCTCTGCATCTTGGCCAGCTTGACCTTCTACAAAGAATTTATAATCTCCTTTATCTAGATTTTCTATAGGCACGCTAAAGCTAACCGACCAGTATTTCATTTTCTCATTTTCAAATATATGTTCATAGACTATTTCAGAAGTGTATGACTATATTAAAGAAAGGGCTCTCGCCATATAAGTGCCATGCTATATAAAATTTGTCTACCTGATTTAGTGGAGATTATAATATCGAAGCATTGGTTACTCCAAATTGGTTCATGTTTAATTTCGACCAGCCATATGAAATCATATACCATATCAAATACCATCTCAGAGATAATATAATAAAGTCAATTATTCGATTTTTAGTCTTAGGATTCAATAGCTGTTTAGTTTTTCTATTTTAATCTCCTTATGCGTGGCAAAAAATGATAGATGGCTGTGCTAGGGTTGCCGACCTGTCATGCGTTAATCAGCTAACTCATTTGATGTTTATTTCTGGAACAAGTTGTCCTAAATACTGAACATTTTTATTTTGGTTCTTAAATTTTAATAGTGCTTCATTAAGTAGTTGTGTAACGCCATCTGGCTTAAAATAGAATTCATTCAGTATTTTATTTATTTCATCATCTGTTTTAGTTTGACCTATTACCTTTATCAGTTCAGTCATCTTGCCTATAGCATTTGTAATTAGTTCTTTGGGATAAGAAAAATCATTCCACGCTTCGGTGTTTATTTTTTCTGCTAGCTCAGTAAGATTTTGATTTTTTTCCACATGTGAAGAACTTACTTGCTTAGTAATCTCTTGATATAGTCTAATCGGTTCTTTGCATGCCTCACATTCGTTTTCGAAATTCATTGCCTCTAATGTTGATATAAGATTATTTTGAGATTTATTAATTTGTTCAAACATATTTGATATGGAATCCAAAGATAGTTTAGAGACATCTTTTAGGTTATCAGACTGATTGACAACATATTCATCTAAATATTTTTCATTGCTTTGAAGTTCTTCTAATTGATTCATCAATGTTGTAAATGGTTCCTCTTTAAAGTGTTTAGAATTTGAGTTTATTATAGCTCCCATAAATAGACACGTTTGTCTATCCAACAATGTCAATGATGAAATGTGATAAATACTTGATTCGATATTGTCTTTAAGTAGTGTTGATTCATGTTTTATTTCAGATTTAAGAAGATGTTGTACATTTCTGGATTCGTTTAAATATTTATTGAATAGTAAAATTTGGTTGAGTTCTTTGTCTCCATGATCCATAAGCTGACAATGAATACTGCTTGCACTGAAAGCCAGAACAAGTACAATTATTAGTTTTATTTTACACATGATAAAAATGTTATATTTTTTGTGACTAAGAGAATTGAATGATAAGATTTCAATTTAGTGGAAATATAAGAAATTAGTTTTTTCATACTTGTAGATATCGTAAGGGTTAACTCCGTTTTTATTCACATTTGCGATATGAATTTCGGATGTACATAATCAGTTAACCAAACACCATTATCAGACTGATAGAATTTTATATTCTTTGCTATCATCTTTTCACAATCTATCACAAGTACTATAGGTTTTCCGTGCCGTGAGCCAACTTGCTTAGCAGTTTCTATATCTGAAGATAGATGCACATGATTTCTGTTCATTTTTAGCAAGCCATCTTTTTTAATCTTTTCATAGCTATTGAGAGTTGTGCCGTGATACAATTTTATTGGTGGAATTTTACTGGATAGTCCGAGCTCAATTTTTACTGAGTGACCCTGATTGGCTCTTATTGATTTCTTATTATCAGATATAGAAAATCTATTCTTTGAATTGTTTTTGACGACATACTCTAGTTCCGATTGAGATATATTCATCTTCTCTATAAGCAAGGCAATATCTGTCCATCCTTGTGAATCAAGCTGAATGCCTATCGAGTCTGGCTGATGTCTTAGGACATAACTCAGATGCTTACTTATTTGCTTTTCTCTATGCTTTTCGATTTCGTTCAGTTTTATAGTAGATAATGATTATCTAATTGTTAGCTGCAGTTTCAATTCTCACTAAATTTTCAGAAGCTCTGTGTAGAAACACTTTTCCTATCATATCATTGACCCCGTAAATGCCAACTACACCTAATGGTTCTAACTCTGAAATATCACTACTTTCCATATTCAAAGTCATTGTCAGATTCATTGATTTTATTTTCAAAAGTTTACTAGGGAATTCAGTATTTAGAAATTTGACAGTCGAGTCCTTTAAAGAAGCAGGAAATCGTTTTGTATCTATTTTTGAAATAGGTGTTCCAGTATCGAATAAGAGATTTACTTTTTCATTTTCATTAGATACAAAGTTCCCAATTAGATATCCATAGTCAGTGTTTTTTGAAAAAGAAAAATTAGCATCTATGACATTAGGATTCAGAAATTCTATTGTCTTCGTAACAAAATCTAATTTGAAATCTTTGGATCTAAAATAACCATACCCTACAACTACTTGAAAATCAGTTCCCACTTCCTGGCTTACTGCGTCTATTTCGTTATTGGCTGAGTAGAAAGTTACGTTGTTCTCTATTTTATCACCTATTTTTATTTGGTGGAGAATTCCTTCTTCCAGAGCATATTGATTGCCATCAATGTCAGACATAATTACATCAGAATTTTTAGTACTCAGCTTTAATTCATTAATAAGTTTTGTAGATATTTGAAATTCTGCAAAATCGCCAAAGTCAATCAAAGCTGTATACATCTTGCCGTTAATTTCAACTTTCGTGAATAGCAAACTGTAATCTGATATTTCAAACTTAATGTTATTGAATTTCGTTTTGGTCGTTTGTACTTTACAACTGAGTACGGATAGAAGTATTGTTATAATTATTACTTGTTTATACTTTATCATATGCTTCATAATTCAGACTGTCGAATAATTATATCCAGCGCCTATGTGAGATACGAATAAATATGATATATAGTGTGTGTGCCTATCTTGGACGCCAAGATTGATTGACCTATTTCTTCTTTTCAAATCAAATGCATCTGATTTTATATAATGTGGATTACTTATCACTATAACTAAAAGTAAGGAATTTTAGTCTGTGTAGGAATGTGAAGTAAGTCTTTAGGGAAATATTATTGGTTCTTTGAAACGGTTATAGATTTCAGGGTCAAAGGAGGAAGGGTAGAAGCGTTGATTCTTCGATGTGTAGAGCAGAATTTGGGAGTATATAAAAAAAGCCCATCAAAAACTGATGGGCTATTATAGTTTTGGACTATAAATGTCTTATTAGGTCAATGAAACATTGACTGCATTTGGTCCTTTTTTTCCTTCTTCTACATCATAAGAGACTTTGTCTCCTTCATTAAGTGTTGTTACGTTTAGTCCATTTACATGAACAAACACATCTTTACCACCATCGTCTGGTGTGATGAAACCGAATCCTTTGCTGTCGTTGAAAAATTTAACTGTACCGTTACTCATTATTAACTTATATAATTTTAAATAGGCGAGATACTGTAATTAGGCTCTCTGCCACAATAATACAAACGATTACCTGCTTATTTAGTTCCATTTCAAGGAAAAAGGCAAAATTCGATGATTATGCCTTCTAAGATATGCGTTTGTATGGCTTATTCTGTTTGATTTAGTCTGAAGGGATTCTTTTTTTGCCTTGATTTAGTGGTAATTGTTCTTAGTTATGGACTTATTTCAAGTATTTAGAACAATAGTCTATGACAAAATTAGGATACATTGCGCATACCGAGAAATTTGCCATCTTCAAACTTAGTTATGGATTGATGTCATTCATTGTATCCTAATTTGTTCATATTCCTTCCAATTCATCATCCACTCAATTCTATAGATTTCAATTTCGTCCGACGGAATAAATTTGATGTAATGACATGGCTCACATTGGTCATCACCCTCTTGACCATGAATTCCCAGATAGTTGCCGCTTTCAAATTCAAACAGTAAGCCATTAGGAAAATATTCTTCATCATTGAAATCTTTTATACCATCATAATCATATGTTTCATAAATATGAACGGTCTTAATATTTTCTCCTACTTGAATCGAATTGTGTGAACTAGTTTTGATGTCTGCTCTCGATATTGAATCGGCTTTAAATCTATAGACCTCGGCTTGATTAAAGTCCTTGCTTTCGCATCTCAATTGAATTATGTAGTCTAGTTTGTCACCGAATTTTAGATAGATATCTGCTGGAGAACATTCATGCTTTCCAACTACATGAGAATGAGACTCAATTAACTGTAAATTCGGTTGGAATCGAGTCCAACCAAGAGTCATGTATCTTAGAGTTTTTGTTTCTATATTTTTTATAGCGTTTCTATACAAAATATTGGCTTGTTGGCAATAGTTAAGAGATGTCTTACTTCTTCTTTTGATTTTCCAATTAAGGTTCCTGAATTTATCAAATCCTCGGTCATTCGAAATCGTTCTTGTGGAAATTCAGCCCATTCTTTTTTGTTAAATATTTTGTTACCATATTTCACTTTAAAGACTGCCATGGATATTACGGCAAGTAGTATTAAGCAAATTCTTTTATTCAATATTTTTGCTTAGCTGTGATTACATAATTGAGAAATACATTTTATTAATAATTCTAGTGTTTAGCTTTCGTGCAGTAGAAGATAAGTATGGAATGATATTCAATTTATCTATAATAATATTTGTCATAAATGGTCTTGATTATCTCCGTTGTGTCACTTATCAAAGGATAAGGATTTAAAGGATGACTTTCGATACTTCTGTCGGGAATTAATTGTATGACAACTTCCTTGTTGGGAATACCTTCACTATTGTAGTAATAGTGCTTCATTATCTTACTAGGCAATTTTTGATTTACTACTGTAATTGCATAATTGACGTTAAATTCAACTTGGCAGTGATAGTTATACACAAAACTTTGTCTCCAAAGTGATTGGTCTTGTACTAATCTTATGTCTATTTTATTGTCTTCAGTTTTATGACAACTATAGGTGTCTTCCTTGTGTATATGTGCGATTTTCTTTCTTATTATAATTGACTTCTCTGTTTGTTCGATGGTATAATTTATATTGTATTCATCAGTGCCGTCCCAGTTTGAATGCAATCCCTCTCTTTGAGATAACAG
>CAZIMH010000203.1:0-5894 GCA_964540155.1 uncultured Saprospiraceae bacterium | reverse complement strand
AAAAGCTAGAATTTTGGTCTATTTAAAGCAGCAAAACAGAGGATTTTGGCGTTCATATGATGCTGCAACTACTTATCTTGTGATTTTTACACTTCGATACATTCATTAATTATATCTATGGAAGCGATTCTAACAATCAAAAAAGACGAAAAGGAGTTTATACAAGCTTGTATTCGGGAGGAAGAATGGGCTCAAAAAAAGTTGTATGAGACCTATTACTCTACAATGTATCCAGTATGTCTGAGATATGCTGTAGATGAGGAGGAAGCGCTTGATATTCTGCATGAAGGATTTATAAAAATCTTCAGGCATATAAGCAAATACACCATAGGTACATCACTGACTGCATGGATAAGACGTATTATGGTCAATACGTCCATTGATTATTACAGAAAGAAGTCTCGAAGAAGAACAGAAGATATAGATAATGCAAGAGGCATCACTAATAATGACCCCGATGTTGTTAGTCAACTATCGGCTGAGGAAATTATAGCGGCACTCCAGAAATTATCACCAGCTTACAGAGCGGTATTCAATTTGTATGTAATAGAAGGATTCTCACACAGAGAAGTTGCAGAGCAATTAGATATCACTGAAAGCACATCAAGATCTAATCTGGTTAAGGCGAGAACTAAACTTAAACAAATCCTTATAGCTACAGGGAATATAGTAAATGAGCGATAGGCAACTAGAGCATATTATCAAACAGACGCTGGCCGCTTATAAGCCAGATGTCCAACCTGACTGGAATCAGTTCAAGGCACAATACAATGTTGCCAAAGAAGCTGAAACCCTGTCTCCATCTGAGTTGGATATGCGAAGCAAGTTGCAAGATTATCAATCTGGTACTTCACCTCAGTGGTCAGCCTTCTTGACTAAAAGGGAAGCGGTTAGGTTAGAAGAAAGTACGAGTTCCTTTGATACCCAAATCGAATCTACACTCGAAGGATATACAAGTAACACAGCGCCAAACTGGGCTGCCTTCAAAAAATTCAATCACAAATATGCCGAGCATCAGAACACAATATCTTTTGATGAGAAGATAAGGGAAAGAGTAGAGCAATATAGAGCGGCAAGTATAGCGCCGTGGTCAGCGTTTGTTGCTTACAGACTTAATCATGAAGCTGGGCTCGAGAATCAAGACTTTGATAGCCGTATTCAAGATGAGTTGAAGGGTTATGAGACGGATACAACCCCTCAGTGGGATGCCTTCCAATCTTACAAAGACAATCAAGCCAACCATGATTCTGATAATTTTGATCAGGTCCTAAAAGATAAATTAGACAATTTTCAGCCAAGCGTCGCTGCTAACTGGTCTAACTTCTTATCTAAACGACAGCCAACAGAGAGTGGCGGTTCAGCCTCAGCTTTTGACAAAGAAGTTGTAGAGAAGTTACATGATTACAAAGTGACCTCGGAACCACAGTGGGAGAAATTGCTGGCCAAAAAGAGAAAGGCTGATGCCGTAGCTACTAATGGTAATTTCGACAGCTCTGTCCAGCAGGTGATTAATAATTACAGCCGAAGATATAATTCAGCGCATTGGTTACAGCTCAAAGCACGTCTAGAGAAGATAGCCCATCTGAGAAAGCAGATTTTTACTTTCAAGACGATGGAAATGGTCTTTGTGTGCCTCATGGCCTTCACGCTAGGTAATCATCTTAAATATTTGACTGGTTATACCTTGCCTTCAGAACCTATGGCTGAAGTGAGTACGCCAGTAATTAAGACAGACGAGGTCCAGACAGACGAGCTTCAGAATACAAACACTGATACGCAGCACGAAAACGCCGTTAATCGAATAGAAGCAGTAGCTAATAATTCTAATATTTCTTCTACAACACAAACCAACATTCAGTCAGGACAGCCATCTAGTAATTCCTCTATTAGTCTTAGAGGTGATGATGGAGATAGATTTGGTGATGGGGGTGGTTCGAATACCTATTCTGCTATACCAAGTTCAATTGGGGCCAGTAAAGAAGTTTTAGCTCCTACAACCAAAGAATCTAATGAGTTAGCAAAACCAACACTAGCAAGTGAAGCGTCCTCTGCAAATCGGGCTATGCCTCTAGAAGCACTTATTTCAATTGATGGTAGAGGCTTGTATACAGACCTAGCGTCATTAACTAAGGCTAATCTACCACAGACGGCTCAGGCAGAATACTTTGACTCTAGAGCAAAACCTCAATATAGAGATGAAGGTAATTGGTTGCATGTGTTTAATTCTATAGACAATTACTATATCACTACTCCAAATGATGATGGATTACCGAGTACTACACATGAGAAGTTTGGTTATAGTCTAGAGATCCTTCACAGTTGGCAAAGGAAAAACTTTGAGATAGAAGCAGGGCTAGGATATTCATTTGTGAATTACGAGCCAATCTTCGATGCATTCACCTATCAATTCCAGAGAGCACAGCGCTTTTTGGATTTTGAGGAAATTAAGTTAGATCTAATTACTGCACCTATAAATGTGAAGTACCACTTTGTGTCTAATGGCAGATGGTCAGTGTTTGGTGGCGTTGGGTTAGATAATAACTTGATCGCAAGAACGGAGTATGGAATAGTAGATTCTGTGGTGGTTGATTTTCCTATTGGTTGTCAACAGGGGATGATTTGTAGTGAGCTTCCAGATTTTTATAATAATGAATTTACGGAAGGCTTATTTGGCCAAGCGCCAACTTCTGATATAGCTACAATTGCCACTAGAAGAAATGCTTACCTACTTAGGGGTTCAGTGAGCATAGGAGCAGAACGCAATGTCTCTGATAATTTTGCTGTCTATTTGAGGTCCACCTACTCTCATACGCTATATGACAATGGTGGCATAGGACCTTTCGGTGACGAGCTCAATAAATGGGCGATAGGCATGGGCTTTAAACTGCGACTCAGATAACCATTTGAGGTTTACTGGTATCACACACCACTTTCTGTATTCAAAGTCTTCTCTATCCTATGACTTTAACTGGTCTTCGGAAATTCCAAATGATAGTAATGAAGCAATCGTCTGCTTGATGTTTTTGCTAGGAGAGATAGCAGTTACTAAAAAGTAAATAATGAGACCTTTCCACAAAATTCCTTTCACCAGATTAATTGGACTATCTATTGCCGAAAGCAACATCATTCCCAATACTACTATTAAGGAAAAAATAAAGGCAAGGAAGGAATTTTTGTAACTCAAGAAAAATAAGCCAACAAATAAGGCGAGAAGAACCCCTGTGAAAATTAGCTCAAACCTTCCAAAGATATCTTGTACCAAATAATATACAACTTCAATTAGTAATAATGCAGCATATCCGAGTATTGCATATCGTCCAAGCTTTATACTTTTAGATTGCTTCTCATATTCACGTCTAAGTTTTATTATTTCCTTAGTGTTATCAATAGAGGGTTTCTTGGGCAAAATAATGCCATCATCTAGTAGTTCGTTTCGGTCCATCTTAGCCAAATAGTCTTATTAATAATCTGACAACAATGAAAATGGTAAAAATCACTCCAAGAACTGACATTACTCCACCACCTTCTTGAGCAGCTTCTTGTTGGGCTTGTACCTTTTTCTTTTTATCTAAATCTGCTTTCAAAGAGGCTTCCTGAATCATCTTTGAAGCTACATCTTCACTGAAACCATCACTTTTTAATTGGCTCAGAATTTCTTCAAGTTCTTTTTCCTGCTCGATTTGATCTATGGCATAGGCTAAACCCTTGCGATGTTTGGATAGTAAATTCTTTATAGCTTCGACTTGCTCTTTAGGAATATCCCCTTGTCGATTAAGGATAGATTCTAGTTCCTTTTTAGATAAATTATTAAATGAACTGAGAGAATCAGGATTGTTTAAGTTATCCATCTATTTAGTTGGGTTTGGTTAGAAATTGTTTTGCAATATGTAAAATAAACATTAATATAAGAATATTAATATTGACGTAAATTAAGAATCCCAGAGAATATGAATTTTGAATTTACTGAAGAGCAAAGGTTCAACCAATGGTGGCTCTATCTGATTTTAGTAGCTGTCGCAGTTCTTCCATTATTATTTAAACCAAAGTCTGAGGTCGGATTATTTATACACGTCATGCTAGTCTGTTTGCTTTTTGCATTTTTTTTAATGATGAAACTCGAGACCTCAATTGACAAAAATGGTATTCGAATGCGTTTTTTTCCTTTTGTAAAAAAGGAATTTCAGTGGAGCGAAATACAAAAATCAAAAGTTGTCAATTATGGCTTTGTGGGTGGATGGGGCATTCGGCTATTCACAAAATATGGTACCGTATATAATATCAGAGGAAATAAGGGACTCGCCATAGAGTTGAAGAATGGTAAGAAGTTTCTGATAGGAACTCAGAAAGAGGAAGAGATGAAGAAATTTATTAATGGTCTAAGGTCTAAGGTCTAAAGTTTAAGGTGTAAGGTGTTCCTTAAGCCATAAACCTCCAACCCTAAGCCTATTCTTATTAGTAGTTCATTTTTTTGACCCTGTCTAATTCTCTTTTGTTATCTCTTTCTTTGATGCTATCTCGCTTATCGTAAGCCTTTTTACCTTGGGCCATGAAGAGTTCTATTTTAGCAAAACCCCTATCGGAAAAGAAAACACGGTATGGCACAAGGGTCATTCCTTTTTCAGTAATACGTCTTTCTATTTTCTTGAGTTCAGGTTTTTTAAGCAATAATTTTCTGTCACGTCGTGTTTCGTGATTATTTATATTCCCATGGCTGTACTCTGCTATGTACATGCTTTTCAGGAAGAGCTCCCCGTTGACAAAATAGCAATAGGCATCAGAGAGACTGGCTTCTCCCTTTCGCAAGGATTTCACCTCAGTGCCTTTCAGCATCATGCCAGCTTCGAATCCAGTTAGAAAATGATATTCGAACTTTGCCTTTTTGTTTTTAATTTCTTTTGTGTACTCAGCCATTAGGGCATTTAAATTTTATCATAGATGAATTGCGTCATCTTATTATATAAATGCAATCTCGTATTGCCTCCAGAAATACCATGATGACGATTTGGATAATAATAGGTATCAAATTGCTTATTGGCTTTAATCAGTGCATTAGCCATTTCTACCGTGTTTTGCCAGTGGACATTATCATCACCCATGCCATGTATAAGCAGGTAGTTGCCTTTCAGTCTGTCTGCAAAATTGACTGGTGAATTGTCTGCGTAGCCATCAGGATTCTCTTCTTCAGTTCTCATATAGCGCTCAGTGTAGATCGTGTCATACCATCTCCAGTTGGTTACTGGAGCGACAGCAATAGCGGCTTTGAATACATCATTACCTTTAAGCAAGCAGAGCGATGACATATATCCACCGTAACTCCATCCAAAAATGCCAATTCTTTCAGCATCAGTATACGGTAGGTTACCAAGATACTTGGCTGCTTCTATCTGATCTATGGTTTCGTAATGTCCCAGCTGCAGATAAGTCATTTTCTTAAACTCTTCTCCTCTGGCACCAGTCCCTCTGTTATCTACACAGGCCACGATATATCCACTGTTAGCAATCATCTGGAACCACCAATAGTTCTGACCCCTCCAACTATCCGTTACCTGCTGAGAACCAGGGCCACCATAGAGATACATAAAGACTGGATATTTTTTGGATTCGTCAAAATCAGCAGGTTTAATCATCCAACCATTTAGCTTAACATTCTCAGTTGTTTTGAAGTCAAAGAAGGTCACATCCTCTAATCCTGAAGTTTTCAGCTTTTTGGCTAATCTTTTATTATCCTCTATTAATCTGACTTTTTTTCCAGACCTGTCTCTGACGTTATAAGTGGGCGGCGTATTCGCTGTACTATGATTATGAACAAAGTAATCAAACGTACTACTGAACTGTGCACTACTCGTGCCCTGCACATCAGTCAATATTTGTTTGTCATCCCCATTAAGTGACAT
>CAZIMH010000202.1:0-5954 GCA_964540155.1 uncultured Saprospiraceae bacterium | reverse complement strand
GCTTATACCATGTGGTCAAAAGCCAATAGATACAAAAAAAGAAAGTCCAGCATCTCCATTGTTAGAGGATACTGGACTTTCATTTGAAAACAATCTACACTACTAATTTCTGTTTTTAGAATGGGGCCTTACTGATTAGGAATATTACTCCATCATCTTCCAAGCCTCATCTAATGGGAGATCATAAAGTACTTTATTTTTAGCCTCGCTTTTCAGCCATTTCATCTGAGTCGGACTTAGATATACAGATGGATCTTGTCGTTGGCCCAGTGCTGCATTTATTCTTGACTTCTGTATGTCAGATAATGGCAGATATTTATACTTACTATTCTTAAGATAGTACTGGGGGTCTTTATCTGTTCGATATTTTCCTCCTTTAACAGGAGCACATTTTGCGGACTTTGCATAGCTGTCCAACTCATTTTTAGTCACTGAACTTTCGTCGAAAGTAACCTTCACTACTTCAGCACCATTCATCCATCCTGGCTCAGTGGCTACTACGCCGTCCTTAGCGCCTAAATGAGCTTCCCCAGTCCAGAAGCAGTACATCTGATAGTAAGCAGTCTCCTCATCTTGCACTGTCTCAGCATCTGCAAGTAGGCTCAGGTATTCTGGCACCTGACGATAGTCTCTATTTAGTGCTAGAGTCATCTGTAGTGCCAATCCACCTACTGAATAATTGCCAGCTAATCTTGACATAATGTCTTTTCCATCACCGTCCACAATTCTGACCACAGGATTATTCCATGTCGGCTCACCATATAATTCTAATACCTTTCTGTCATGTCCGCCTTCATTATTGAATATGGCTAAGGGTACGAATTCGTTTGATATAGCATCTACAACCAAAGGATTACTCAGTACATTATTACCATAGTTACGACAAGTGGCGCATCCTGGCACTTCCTGAAAAAGAATAAGGATAGGCTTGTTCTGCTCTTTTGCTACACGCTTGGCTTCGTCATAATTTCTGAGCCAAGGAACATCTCCTAATTCTACATGTGTCTTTTGACCAATCATTGTGTTGACCATGGCGACCAGTGCCAGTATTGATAGTATGCTCTTCATAGACATTTATTTTTGTTTTTTAAAATCTTAAAGTGGCCTGATAGTATTAATATCTACCTCCTATATGCTTTAGCAAACTATATAGTTGTCTGCCTTAATGTCGGGATTTGAACGACTTGCATTATTGTTGGTTGTTGTCTAAGGATATGCTAACATTTATTTAAGTAATTCAGATAAGACAGAGGACATTTGGCATGCGAATAACAGATGTCAAGTATTGAAATTGTACGATATTGTACAGTTATAAGTAATTAAAATTGGTCGTAAGATGTTGAGAAGAGATTTTATAAAAGGGTCAGCCATTTTAGGCATGACTTGGGCAGGACAGTCACTTGTATGCAATTCTGGCATGTATCACAATGCTACTCAGAGAAAAGTGCTCAGAATTTTGGATGCCCATGGTGTCAATGTAGGTACCTTGCCCGTGATGCGTGCATTTGCAGGAGACCAGAACGACTATGTATCTCCGTTTGTCTTGTTTGATGAGTTTGGACCCATAGAGGTCAATCCTGGCGCAGACCCGTATAAAGTAGATGCTCATCCTCATGCCGGAGTGACACCTACAACCTACTTTGTCAGTGGCACAGGTCATCATAAGGATAGCCTAGATTACGATTTCCAGATAGGCAAAGGAGACTTTATGATGTTCTCTTCTGGACGAGGCGCTATTCATATGGAAGCGTCAGGCAAGAAGATGGTAGAAGAAGGCGGTATCGTTCATGGTTTCCAAATTTGGCTCAATACACCCGCAGCTTATAAGTGGGATGCACCGTCGACACTGGTCCATCGTACGACTGATATTGATAAGATAGAAGGTAAGGGCTATACCATCCAAGTTATTTTAGGTCACTTCGGTAAGGCCAAGTCCAATATAGAATTGCGCTCTCCTGCTTTCTATTATCATATCAAAATGGACGCTGACACCAGACTGGATATACCAACTAATGCTAATCATAATGCATTTATGTACATGGTAGATGGGAGTCTAGAGTTGCACGAAGGTCATCGTCTAAAGACACATCAGGTGGTATTGTACCAGCGTGAGGCGGAGTTAATTAGGCTATATGCCGAAAAGCCTTCTGAATTCCTCGTGCTCGGTGGCCAGCCATTGAACGAACGCGTATATTCCTACGGCCCCTTTGTGATGAATACAGAGGACGAGATTAAAAGATGTATCCAAAATTACAATGCGGGCCTAATGGGCGACCCTGATAAAGTCAATGCTTTCTAACTATTTCAGCTAAGGAATTCATTTGTTCTAATTCTAAATCACTGGTCGATTTCGTATTGACTAGATGATTCTACTAACCGACACTGCACATAAGTCTTTTGTGGCAACTGGCTTTTAAAAAATAGGTTTTTACTATCTTCAAGTTTTTGAGAGTCACAATTAAGAATTAATATGATGAGACATTTTACACTACTACTACTAATTTCAATTATTGCAGCCCAGTTTCTTTCTGCCCAATCTGCAGGAGATACGATAAGAGTTCAGGCCTTTACCTACGACAGTGACTCTAGAGATATAGTCGTCAATTTTCCAGACAGAACTGATCTTACTTACGAGAAGATACTTTTAAAGTATTCCATGAGATGCAAAGGTGGATTAGTGTCTACGGTCAATGATAGAAATCTAGGTTGTGGTGAGTGGGATTTTTCTAATAACACCTATTTAATTGACTCCACAAAAGTAGAGACATTACCATCTTTGATAACGAGTCATTTTATTACAAATTTTGATGGAGATGTATTCCCTTATTCTGCTACGCCTACCTATAATTATCTAAGAGGAACGCAGACAGATGTGAATGTGCAGTCCATCATCTCTGAAACATCAGGAACCATAGGAACCAATGAGGCGGCTATAGATAGAACACTGACTACAAATCACGAAGCAGGTAAGTCTCAGTATATCTATACTGCAGACGAATTATTAGCCGCAGGAGTGACGCCAGGCGAATTGGATGCACTCAGCCTTAATGTTTTAGCGAATGCAGGTGAGGCCCAATTCCTCAAAATTCTTATGAAGCATACCGCCAAGGATGAGATGAATGGCCTTATAGATACTGATGGTTTTACAGAGGTCTATTACAACAATACTACTCTAGTCGCTAACAGTGCAAATCGATTTCAATTCAGTACACCATTCGACTGGGATGGTGAATCTAATCTGTTAGTAGAATTTAATTTTACTAATGCGACGAGCAATACATTGTTAGAAACCTTAGTGGAGGGTGAATCGACTGGCACTACATTAGGTGTTACCTCTACAAATGAGCAAGAGATTATGCTCACAAATCAGAGTTACATCGAATGCACGGATTTCAGTGGCCTAGGTGGGAGTACAAATAGGACGATAGAAGCGTGGATAAGGACAACAGATGGATCCACCAATGGAGAGATTATGGCTTGGGGTACACAAGTTACCGGAGCAAAGTATACATTCAGATTAGTAGATGGTAGACTGAGAGTAGAGGTGCATGGAGGCGGCACGGAATCTACCACTGCAGTTGATGATGGAGAGTGGCATCATGTAGCCTGTGTGCTGGATGGTAATAATGTAGGTCAAGTAAGGTTTTATGTAGATGGAATTCTAGACCAGAACCAGGTTTCAGGATCTACTGCAATTAATTCTAACAACACTGCTGCTAAGGTAAGAATATCAAGAGGGGTCAATAATAGATATATAGACGGTACTATAGACGATGTGCGACTGTGGGATGCAGCATTATCAGAATCCACTATTAACGAATGGAAAAGTCTTAAAGTGGATGAATCTCACCCTAATTTCGCAAACTTACAGTTGAACTATGAGTTTAACGGAGCAGGGACAGATGTAATAGATAGTTCTGTCAGAGGTAGAAATGGATTTATAGTTGGCGAAAGATATAATATCTCTCAAGTAGGAGGTCCTACACTTTTTAAAGATTTTATACTATCAGAAGTCAGACCTGTCGCCACCTTCTATCAAGGAGAATATGAGACCAATGTGGTCACTACTGAGGTAGATAGACCGATAGCTAAGTCTCCTAATCACTTGGTTATAGAAAGAAGCATAGAAAAGACAGACCCTAATTTTGCGTTAGATGATAATATCTTAATTGATGGCCCCAATGAAGTCTGGACATTAGAAGAAAGAGTATATGATGAGATTTCTGGCGCATTCATAGAGGAGAACATAGCCACACAATCTGGAGAGATTAATATAACAGAGTTAGAGTATGACAGGAGATTTCCATTCTATAATGAGCTAGTATCATTTGTGACTCCATATGGTATTAATCTGGATCTTGGAGATGGCATCTCTTGGTATATGGACATGTCTGATTATCTGCCTATTCTGAAAGGAGACAAGCGGATGCAAATGACCTTAGGTGGGCAGAGACAAGAGGAGATGGATTTAGAATTTTTATTTATTGTAGGTACACCTCCAAGAGATGTCTTGCAGTATGAGCAGATCTGGCAAGGGACAAACCGAATTGGGATTGCTCGAATAGACCAGATTTTGGACGACACAAAATTCGCTCCTGCAGATGTACAGCTTGACGCCAATGCAAGCACCTTTGTGCTTAAGTCTTCAGTTACTGGTCATGGGTCAGAAGGAGAGTTTGGGCAGAACGGCGGTCCATTGACACATTTTATGAATGTAGACGGCACTACTGCCTTTGCATGGAACATTACACAAGAGTGTGCATTTAACCCAATATTCCCTCAGGGAGGTACATGGGTGTTTGACCGTGAAGGCTGGTGTCCAGGAGAAAGAACCTTGTTGATGGAACAAGATTTGACGCCACATGTGGTTGCAGGCCAGAGTGTCAATATTGATTATACTACAACATCGCCTTTATTTTCCACTGGAGATTATAGATATCATGTGGCACATCAGATAGTCGGTTATGGCGAAGCCAATTTTGAGACAGATGCCTCTATGATAAATATTGTAGCGCCTAATAGTTCAGCAGAATTCACTAGGGTAGGGACGATATGTTCTGACCCTGTTGTGCAGATTAGAAATACGGGGGCCAACCCACTGACAAGTCTGACAATTAATTACTGGTTGAATGATTCTACTTCACCTCAGACTTATGAGTGGACAGGTAATTTGGCATTTATGGAAGATGCATTAGTGACTATACCAGCGCCAGAGGAGTTATGGTTTGATATCTTATCTGAAGGTAATCAGTTTCATGTAGAACTCAGCAACCCTAATCAGAGTGCAGATCAGTATGCATTTAATAATACGATGACCTCAGACTTTAATTTTCCAGATGTATTGCCTTCTAATATAGTTGTGGAAGTGAGAACTAATAATGTTCCGACTCAGAACTCATATACATTGGAGGATGCAAATACAGGAGAAGTCATTATGCGCAATAGCTTATCTGCAGCAAATTTTTTATTCAGAGATAACTTTGATTTAGAGGATGGCTGCTATAAGTTAACTGTAGAAGATACAGGACATGATGGCTTGTCATTTTTTGCTAATCCTGGGCAAGGAACTGGGTCTGTCAGAATATTATCACAATCGGTGGCACCATTGATTACATTTTCTCCAGATTTTGGCGGAGGGTTTTCTTATTATTTCTCTACGTCATTCCCAGTATCTTCTGAGGATTTAAGTTTCCTTACTAGTATTAATGTATTTCCTAATCCGGCAACTAGTGTAGTGACTGTAGAAGCTGATGAGATATCAGAAGCCGTTGTCTATCTAACGGATATTGCGGGCAGAAGATTGAATGCATCTGCAATAGAGAGAGCGGGGGATAGACTGACGCTTGATATCAGCTATCTACAATCAGGTTATTATATTGTAGTTATTGAGAAGGAGGAAGTGAGGACTACAAGGAAGTTGATTGTGGAATAAACAAGACAAATAGATATATAAT
>CAZIMH010000201.1:0-5974 GCA_964540155.1 uncultured Saprospiraceae bacterium | reverse complement strand
GCCATGATTCTGGAATCCAACCTTCGAATTTCATTCTTAACCAAAAGTCTCCCATGTGTACACATAGAAAGAACAGAACTAAGGTTCCCAGCAGTCCCATGTTCTTAGACATCCATGAACCATTACTATAAGTAGTGACAGCATATTTAGATGCTTTAGCTTTTTTATTGCTTAGCCAAATAAGGATACCCTGGATCGCATGTAACAAGATTCCTGCATACAAACCGAAGGAAATAAACTTAATCAGAGGGTTAGAGGTCATAAACTTGGCGTAGACATTGAATTTGGCTCCTCCATCAGGAATCAATAATTGGAGATTACCCAGCAGGTGAATAACCAAGAAACTGCAGAGAAATAAGCCCGTCAGACTCATCACTAATTTCTTACCTATACTGGAAGTTAGAAAATCAGTAATCCACTTCATAAGTTGTGTTTTTGCTTCTATCAAAATTAAGGAATGCGCCCTTAAGTCAGCATAAATCTACTATTTAGAATCAGTATAGATAATGTTGTACTAAAACAAAGGCTTTTTGGCCAATATAAATTTGGCGAATCGATTAGCCCATAACTGATAGGTAAGCGCAGAAGGATGGATACCATCACTGAATAGCAAACGCTTATCAGTTCCTGCGTCTAGCTCTTTGGCAAAATGATCCAAACTGAGAATTTCATGATCATAATAACTATTAGGATACGCTTGTATGAGCTTATGGAGCTGTGCCCCTAGATATTCTACCCAATTACCTAAAGCAAATTGCATCCGACTAGTAAATGCAGGAAATTCTTTAATCGGCGGCATATTAGTAAAGAATATAGGGACCTCAGGTCCAATTCTATTTCTTAGAAGACTAATAATCTCACGGATGCTGGCATTCCATTTAGATGGAGAATTAAGCGCAAATGCGTCATTCCCACCTAAACCAATAACTATAATGTCTGCATCCTTAGGTACGCTTTTTATCAATCTTTGACAAACCTTAGCCGCTGTATAACCATTCTTTGCCATCACATTATATGTAATAGATGCCTGAGAAAGCGTAGAAAGGGCGCTGCTCAAATGACCAGCAAAACCTTGATCATGACTTTCAACACCTACGCCTGCCATTGTGCTTTCTCCCAGAATGACAAGTTTTAGCTCTCTCGAAAACTGTCCAGTAATCTGTCCGATAGGGTTTTTGGCTTCAGGTAGTGGTGTTATGGACTTACGTAACTTTTTTCCATCCAAGTAAAGTAGAGGAATTAGAGGTAAGACAGCCAACCTTAAAGCGATTGCATTCATAATAGAGATAGATATGTTAAGTAATAACAATAATCAAGTACGAGGTTTTCAGAAACAACTTTCAAATATTTTTGAAAGTATAATTTTTTATTTTATAACCCAAAACACTGATTATCAATTACTTAGACTAAAACCCCTAAAATTAAATTTTAGGCGCAGGCAACTATGTTGAAGGTTTGTACATATTTTGTTCAACAATGTATTATTTTTACTTTATCAAAACGATTAAATTATGTCGACCGTAGAGTTTTATAACAAGATAGATCAAATCACAGGGTCACTAAATTCCTTCGCATTTAATCTAACAAAGAGCTCAGAAGATGCACAAGATCTCTTTCAAGAGACTGCTTTCAGAGCATTAAGCAACAAAGAAAAATTTCGTCCAGGTACTAATTTCAAGGCTTGGATGTTTACAATAATGAAAAATATCTTTATCAATAACTATCGTAAAAAGGTCAAGGCCAATACGATTATTGATAGCACAGAGAATCTCTTTTACATCAATTCTGGTTCTAATGTTATCTTCAATGACGCCGAAAGCAATATCCTAATGGATGAGCTTGTCAAAATGATAGAAGAACTAGATGAGACGATAAAGACACCATTTCTTATGCATTTCGAAGGATTCAAGTATCAAGAGATTGCAGATGAATTAGAGTTGCCTTTAGGTACAGTAAAGAGTAGAATCTTCTTCGCAAGAAAAGCGTTAAAGAGTTCTATACTTAGACACTATGGAGATTATGAAACGGTAAGAAGAAAAATCTCAGCCTAATAGTTAGTTGAAATAAAATGTTAGAAGCGAATCATATCTTTATGGTTCGCTTTTTTTTATAACGGTAATCCATTCTGAAAGCTCTAGAGAAAATCAAACTTGGCTCTATCAAACTTGTTTCATGGTATAGAAGTCATGCAAGAACGCTTCCTTGGCGTGCAACAAAAAATCCTTATCATATATGGATTTCTGAAGTCATCCTCCAGCAAACTACCGTGAGTCAGGGCACTCCCTATTATGAAAAATTTATCCAGACTTATCCTACAATAGCTGCATTAGCCAATGCAAATCTAGATGAAGTGCTTAAGTTGTGGGAGGGTCTAGGATATTATAGTAGAGCTAGAAATCTACATGCAGCTGCTAAAGATATTATGGAAAGATTTGGCGGCACTTTTCCTACCGATTACAAGGAAATATTGAGTCTCAAAGGGATAGGCCCCTACAGTGCTGCTGCTATTGGCAGCTTTGCCTACGGTCTCCCATATGTGGTGGTAGATGGTAATGTGCTGAGATTTATAAGCAGGTACTTTGGCATAAAAACCTCGATAGACCTTACGCCTACTAAGCATAAGATCCAGGACCTTGCGCAGCGCATGCAAGATGAAGCAGATCCTGCGGAATTTAATCAGGCCATAATGGAATTCGGTGCACTTTGTTGCACATTTAAGAATCCATCTTGCACACAATGTAATCTACAGCCTGAGTGCAAAGCCTTTCATACAAATCAGGTGTCTACTATTCCAGTCCGAACTAAGAAAATCAAAAAACGAAAACGACATTTTCACTTTCATATTCTTCTGGATAAGCTAGGTAATACCTTAGTGGCACAGCGGGGACCAAAAGATGTGTGGCATGGATTATTCCAATTTCCTCTATTTGAAGCAAAAGAACCCAACCATGCAGGCAAATTGCACGACGTTATAGATATTGGGACTCAAAAAGTAACAACGACAGTTTATGGTCCATATAAGCAGTCCTTAACGCATCAGCATATTTTAGGAACATTCTATATCCATGAGCTAAGTGTCAAAATGAAGCGCAAATGGATAGGCGAGTATAGAATGGTGGTGAATAACGAATTGCACAATTTACCTTGGCCCAGAATTATTAGCAACTTTCTGGAGAAAGAGGGCCAGGATATAATAAATAATGAGACTTAAGCGCTGATATATAAGCTGTAGAGTTGTATACTTTTAATATCTTTATATAACCATAAATGAAATCTGAACGATGATAAATAAAGTCATTATTGTAGGAAATTTAGGACAAGACCCTGAAATAAGAACATTAGAAAATGGCAGTAAAGTGGCCAAATTCTCAGTTGCCACTAATGAAAGTTACCAAGACAAATCTGGTGAGTGGCAGAAGATAACTGAGTGGCATAACATTGTGGCGTGGAGAGGATTAGCAGAAAGAGCAGAGAATTATCTGAAGAAAGGGGGCATGGTTTACGTTGAAGGAAAACTCTCTACCAGAAAATGGCAAGATCAGAACGGGAACGATAGATACTCTACAGATGTCGTGGCAAGGATATTGCGTTCATTAGAAAGAAGAGAGTCATCTGGGACAGGACAATCTAACAATTTCCCTAGTGTTGCAGATGAATTTCCTGATAGCAAAAGTCAAATAAAAGCAAGTCCTGCAGCACCAGAACCGGCAAAGAAGACAGTTCCTGCTGATGACGATGACCTTCCATTCTGATACCAGACGCCGATTGTGGCATAACTAAAAACAAAAAATTGGACCCAGATCCCTCCCAATATATTTCACTTTTTCTCCCGCTTTATTCTTTTTTACTGACGATATGGGCCATATCGGGCACTGTTATTTGTTTGTTGCTTTTATTATGCTGCTCAGCTTTAATTTCCGGATCTGAAGTTGCCTTCTTTTCCTTGTCTCCAAATGATTTGGAAAACCTAGAAAAAGAAGAGCACAAAAACAATAAGAAAGTCCTCAGACTCAGAAGAAAGCCCAGACATCTCCTGGCTACAATATTAATCGCAAATAATTTTGTTAATATTGGTATAGTCATCATATCCGATTATTTAATCAGAAGCTTACTAGGAGATGAGATGCTCATACATATGGGCGAATGGTTAGGCAAGGTATTTCCAGGCGAGGCGATGACACTTGGTCGTGTTGTCAATTTTCTTTTTACTGTTGTTGGGGTTACCTTCTTACTTGTCTTGTTCGGAGAAGTAGCGCCTAAGATATACGCCAATATCAATAACCTCTCTTTTGCTAAAATGATGGCTAGACCGATGGCCATTCTTTCAGGTTTTTTCAGACCGATTAGTAGTCTACTTGTTGGCTGGTCTACCTGGATGGAATCAAAGTTTATTGCTTCCAGGACAGGTATAGATGATACCAGTAAAGAAGAATTGGACAAGGCCATCGAATTAACGGTGAGTGGGGGAGAAGAATCAGAGGAGGCAGATATCCTTAGAGGGATTATTAAGTTTGGTAACGTATCTGCAAAGCAGGTTATGAAGGCCAGAGTAGATGTCATCGCAGCAGAAGAGAATGATGGGTTTAAGGCGATCATGGCCATGATTAAGGACAATGGCTTCAGCAGAATTCCTATATATAGAGAGGATTTCGATGAGATTATCGGTATCCTATATGCTAAGGATCTTTTAGGTTTTTCTCAAGAGGACGATAATTATAATTGGCAAAAACACATACGCGAAACCGTTGTGTATGTTCCAGAATCCAAAAAGATAGATGATATTCTGAAGGAATTTCAGAGAAAAAGGATGCATATGGCTATAGTAGTGGACGAATTTGGAGGGAGTGCAGGCATCATCACCTCAGAGGATATTGTAGAAGAAGTCATTGGAGAAATCAAAGATGAATTTGACGATGAAGAGGAAGTAGATTATGTCAAAATCAATGACATGAATTATATCTTTGAAGGGAAGACCTTGCTTAATGATGTCGCACGGCTGATCAATGTAGAAAAGGAAGCTTTCGATGTATATAGACACGAATCAGATTCCCTAGCTGGGTTATTACTCAATCATTTTGGAAGGATACCGAAGAAAGATAAAGAAATAGTTATTGGACAATATAAATTTAAAATTGTAGCAGTGACTAAGCGAAGAATAGAAAGAATACATGTCACGTTACTATAAGAGATGATGAGACTTATTATTATACTTCTGATTTCCCTGGTGCTTGGTTCATGTAAAGAAGAGGCATTACCCTTACCAAAGCCACGCATATACCCAAAGGTAATATACCCAGAAAAAAACTTAACAGCACTAGATATTCAGGACTGTCCATTCTCTCTTGAGGCACCAACGTATTTTCAGTATGTTAAGGATGCAGCTCAGAATCAGAATGAAAGAGAATTCAATTGTTGGTTTGACCTCTACTGTGAAGCGCTGAATGGATATATTCATCTCAGTTATTTGGATTTTAATGGACGAGCAGAATTTGACGATTTGGTCCAAGATGCTTTTGAAATGGTAGACAAGCATAATATTAAAGCCAGTCACAGGCAGGAGCTTGTTATCTCTAAGCCTGAGGATAATCTGCATGGAATAATTTTCGAAATAGAAGGTCCAGTTGCCACGCCGCTGCAATTTTACATGACGGATAGTTTACAACATTTTATTAGAGGCAGTCTATACTTCAAGTCCTCTGTGAATAGAGATAGCATCGCTCCCGTGTATGATTTTTTAAGGGCCGACATCGTACATATGATAGAAACGTTTGAGTGGGAGTAGCGCATGATTTCGTCATCGCTTTACCTCTGTTGCTTTAGAATTGTACATTAAAATTTACTTCTGCCTTCATTGCATTGAATATTCTAATGATTGTTTCTACAGTTACGTTTTTAGTGTTATTCTCCAATCTTGAAATAATTTGAGCCTTCTTTACGCCTATTAATTCACCTAACTGTTCCTGAGTTAAGTTTC
>CAZIMH010000200.1:0-5977 GCA_964540155.1 uncultured Saprospiraceae bacterium | reverse complement strand
GTAGTGGAGCAGATGCCACGATTTCCAGGATGTGAAGATGCTGGAGGTACAGATAAGGAAAAAGAAGAATGTGCTAAGGAGAAAATGCTTCAGTACATCTATAAGAACTTAAAGTATCCTGCGATTGCAAGAGAAAATGGTGTAGAGGGTATGGCTGTACTTCAGTTCGTTGTAAAAGAAGATGGTTCAGTATCTGATATCAATATCGTAAGAGATCCAGGAGCTGGTTGTGGAGACGCTGCACATAAAGTTGTTACAGGAATGAATAACCTTCCTCAGAAATGGACACCAGGTAAGCAAAGAGGTAGACCAGTTAAAGTGCTTTATACACTACCAGTTAGATTTAGACTACAGTAATCGTTTCTCCTCGAGAGAAAATAGATATAATAAAAAGGGTTGGCCTAATCGGTCAGCCCTTTTTTTATTGAATTGTGAATCGAGTTAAGAGTGGAAGTCAGTCGAATTCTTAATTATGCACATAAAAAAAGGAAAGCTGAAATAAATCAACTTCCCTGTTACGTGGGTATAAATCAGTTTTGAGATCAGGCTCAATCTCAAAAGTCTGTGTTATGAAAAAAACTAACTACTTAATTTTTATAGTGAAAAGCTAGGCATAAGTCTTGACTCTATCTGAACAGGTTGCTCATTCCAAAGACCATATTTGGTTCTGAATTCAGCTTCTAGTCCGAGTAACTTTTTATTAGCTATATCTAAATCTTTTTCAGTAGCATACTCGTCTTCTACCAGCGCTACTATAGAATCCTTTTCCGTTCTTATCTTTTTACGATAGATGAAATAGGCACTTCGCATCAACTTTATGTTCCCGTTTACCAAGTAATACTTCATAATCAACTAGACATTTTCTCGGTTAACGCTATATGAACTACATTCTCTCTTAGGCTCCAGTTTAATTGTGGTTGTACCATTCTATCTAAGTCCACTGCAATGTTCTTGCTTTGGACCATATCACATTCATCAGACCAAACCAACTTAATACTACTATCCGTCAGCTGTATCACTGACAAGCTATCTAAGCGCTGATTCAGATTTACTGTAATGATTGTAGAATCTTTTTTGTTTGATATTAAAACAATTGGTCTTAGAGACTTAAAATTCTTAGTAAATTCTGTGGTCGCATCTTTTACCGCTTTGTTCATAACTCTTGGAGAAATTGCTGCTGATATCATGATTGAATTTGTTTTTAGTTTGAAAAGACTTTTAAACAATCATCTACCACCAATTCTAGGTAGTTATCTACATCTTCTAGTGCTCCATTGTCTAGAAGCTCCTTTAAAGAAATATATACCATCTGTACCAGTCTAGTTGGTTTATCTCTATATCCGATCTTAGCATTTAGAAGATCATAGATATCAGAATAAGTACGGTTAAATATCTCACAGAGAATTCTGTCGTCCTTATCTACTTTGTAGGCATTAAATAAAAACCACAAAGAGTATTGGCTTAGCTCTTGGCTGCTAATTTTGTTAATCATGTTTCGTCCTTGATTACAATAGCAAATTTGTGATGTCAATTTTGTTTTTTTCTGAGTATTGCTACTGAAATTTTATTCAGGGATTACTATAAATTTTGGATAAGGGTATTCACAGACGCAGTTAAAAAGTATACCAGAATATACGTACGTGTTTCACTTAGATTGTATGCTAGGAAATAGATAGGTGGCAGAGAATAGCGGTGGGCTATCTGCTATAGAATTCTAAATGGTGGAAGACTAGTTTCAGTACTAACTAGAGACTGATTTTGATGAAACCAATCCATTCTCAAAAGCAAATCTGACCAAGCCTATACTATTCTTGACATCAAGTTTGCTAATCATATTTCGCTTATGAGTTTCTACTGTTCTAGGGCTGATATGGAGGAGTTTTGATATTTCTTGGTTAGATAATTCATCGGCTACTAAGCGCAATATTTCTAATTCCCGTTCTGTCAACTTATCACTCTTATGGACTGGTTTTAATTCCTTGTCTGGACTTTTTACTTTTTGGATAAGGCTTCTAAGCACCGTCTCATTATAATAGTACTCCCCTTCGATTATCTTATTGATAGCTTTTTTGAGTTCTTCTACACCTGAGTCTTTTAGTAGGTAGCCCTTTGCTCCCTTTTCTACCATTTTGATAATGTACTCCTCTTCGTGGTGCATGGACAAGGCAAGTATATCTTGCTGAGGATATTTGATTAAAATCTCCTCAGTAAGTTCTATGCCGTTATCATCTCCTAATGAAATGTCCATAAGAAGAATATCAGGCTGACTGGCGTCTAACTTCAATTGCGACTCTTCTTTAGTACTTGCTGTCCATAGAATATGGTAGCCCTCAGTAGAATTTAAGATATGAGCTATACTGTCTCTGAACATCTTATGATCATCGATAATTGCAACTTTTATCATGATTACGGTTGTGCCTTTGAATTATAAAATGGGATGCTAATTATGGCTTTAAAGCCTTTAAATTTTGACGTTTTAATTTCAAGCTGACCATTTATTGAGGCCAATCTGTTCTTAATATTATAGAGTCCTATACCTGTACCTACCTTAACCTTATCGCTACCTCTTCCATCATCACTGACGACCAAACTTATGATATCATTCCTTAGATTAAGCTTTATTTTGACCTCCTTGCAATCAGAATGCTTTATAGAGTTGTTTAACAATTCTTGAATAATTCTATAGATGTTCAGTGAATAATTGAAATCTATATCCTCATTAAGAATATCATTTTCCAGATATACATAGATGGATTGGGTTTGATTTACACGCTTTATCAGATTTGTAAGCGCAGTGATAAGTCCAAAATCAACCAAGCTACTTGGCATCAAGTCGTGAGATAGATTCCTTAAGTCAGTAGCTATTTCACTTATCAAATTGCTGATACGATGCGCATCTCTTTTAGTATCAGGATCGTTCATCTTACTCATCATAAAGTCAAGATGCAATCTGACAGTGGAAATAGCCTGCCCTATTCCATCATGAATTTCTCTTGCTATTCGCCTTTTCTCTTTTTCTTGTCCTATAAGCAATGACTGCGTGGCCTTGTCCAGCGCTTTGCTTGTCGTGGTATTATCTATGATTGTGATAATATAGTTGTCCTTGAGTATCTTACCATAAACGATAAGTGACTTGTCATTGATACATATATCTGGTAGATACATATCTTTCCATCCCTTATTCGTTATATGCCAAAAATTATTAAGGAGACCAATGTTGTCTATATAATCGGTAAGTCTCTGACCCAATAGCTCAGCATGCGAATCAATACCAAGAAAACTCTTGGCTTTAGAGTTAATCTTGAGGATTTCGCAATCCGAATTAATTTTTATGAATCCACTCGGAATTAGGGTTAAGATTTCATTCTCTCTTTCCAAAGTAGGTGTCAAAGTTTCACTTACCATTCTAGTCGCCAAAATAATATAAATTACATAATATCGTAATGTGTTTTCGCAATTATCTTTTTAGATAACTCGATTAGTCTCCTGATAACATTACTCTCACAACCATCATTAGTAAGTACAAATTTGTTTGATTTCTAGCTTCAAAGTACTAGATAATTAAATATTGTTGAATACTTGCTGCTATTGATCTTCAACAAAGGTATATGTAGGACATTATGGCCTATATGATTTCGAATTATAAGCAGGTTTCGCACCAATAGATGTTATTTGTAAGTATAATCACGTAGACTCTATGTGTTTCACTTAGAGGTGAATGATTATATTAGATACAGTGACTCGTAGTAAACCGAACACCTGTAAACGATAATGAAAAAAAATGCTAAGAATAAATACTTTTACATTGTAGGTATAGGGACTTCAGCTGGTGGACTGAAAGCACTACAATCTTTCTTCAGACAGTGTCCTGATAATACAGGTTTGGCATTTGTTATTGTCCAACATTTATCACCTGACTACAAAAGCTTAATGCCTGAACTCTTGGCTAAGTATACCAATATGCCAGTAGCTGAGGCGCACAACCAGTCGCTCGTAAAACCTGATCATGTCTATTTAATTCCGGGTAGGAAAAATATAACCATAGAAAATGAAAGGTTGGTTCTTCTTAATAGGCCGCTTAATAAACAACTTAACTTTCCAATAGATATTTTTTTAGAATCCTTGGCCAAAGAAAAAGCACATCTGGCTATAGGTGTCATCCTATCTGGTACTGGCTCTGATGGCACAAAAGGAGCTAAGGCAATAAAAGAAGTTGGAGGTACTGTATTTGTCCAATCGCCTGATTCCAGTGGTTTCGATGGCATGCCAAAATCTGTCATCTCTCACAATCTGGCAGACTATGTTCTCTACCCTGAAGATATGGTCAATGAGATTGTCCAATATGCCAAAAATCCTCAATTCAACTATTTAGTCTCAGGAACCGACCTAAGTCATAAGATGGAGGTCATTCATCGCATTCTAAAAATTGTGAAGGATAATACTGAGATAGACTTCACTGGATACAAAACGCCAACTATCCTCAGAAGAACAGCTAAGAGACTGAACATAAAAAAGTGCAAGACAGTAGAGGAGTATATTGATTTGCTATACCTAGAACCGGCTGAAGCACATGCTCTTTCTCAAGAATTTCTTATCGGAGTCACTACATTCTTTAGAAATGATGATGTATTTGATATTTTAAAATCGAAGGTAATCCCTCAGTTGGTTAATTCTGCAATAGAGAATGATACGAATATAAAATTGTGGGTAATCGCCTGCTCTTCAGGTGAAGAAGTATATTCACTGGCCATGCTTTTTGAAGAAAACATGCTTGCTTTAGATAAAAAAGTATCCTACAAAATATACGCTACTGACATTGATGAGAATGCCATCTATCATGCTTCTAAAGGAATTTACAGCCACAGTGATGTAGAAAACATTCCTAAAGAATTGTTACCGAGATATTTTGAATCAATAAAGCAAGGGTATAAAATAAATCATAACATCAGACAGAACGTTGTCTTTTCAAAACATAATGTTGTTGTCAATCCGCCATTCAGTAGGATGAATATGGTAAGTTGTCGTAACCTCCTAATTTATCTGGATAAAGAATACAAAGCAATGGCGATGAATTCTATCAAGTATGCACTTAAACCAGATGGGTTTCTTCTACTTGGCAATTCGGAGACGCCAGGTGTTTTCGATAAGTCTTTTAACACCGTAGATTCCAAAACGAGAATATACCAGAATAAAGGTCTTACCGCCTTCATGCCTAAGGAAGTTAATAACTGGAGATTGGACCCTAGTATTAAATCTAAAGTTACCAGCAGAAGAAAAACGTTAACAATAGAGGAGATAATTAGCAAGACTTTATACGAAAAAATTCTTAATGAATATAAGAGTGCTAGTGTATGTGTAGATGAAAATCTAAACATTGTCCATGCTGTAGGTAAACTAAAGAGATACATAGATATTCCTGAGAATGGCTTTAGCAACAGTTTGTCCAAAATATTACCAGATAATTTTCTCATACCCATACAATCAGGAATCAGGAATCTTAATAGAGAGGCTTCAACGGAAGTGAGTAAGAATGTTCGGTTACAAATCAATGACACCAACATATCACTCAAAATAGTGATTGAACAAATTTCTATTACAAATTATCTTTCAAACACTTACCTGATAACCTTTTTAGAATTAGGTAAAATAGAATTCCCGGCACATGAAGCACCTAGAACACTTGCAACCACATCTGCTGAGGAAGTAATGATGCTGAAGGAGTCTTTAAAAGAGACAAAAGAAAACTTACAACTTACGATAGAGGAGTTAGAAACCTCAAATGAAGAAATGCAAGCCACTAACGAAGAACTGCTTGCTGCTAACGAGGAACTCCAAAGTACCAATGAAGAATTACAATCTGTCAACGAAGAATTACATACTGTAAATGCAGAACTCCAAAGCAAGAATACAGACTTAGTGGTTCTTAATACTGACATGAAAAACCTATTTGACAATGTCCAAATAGGAGCATTGTTTC
>CAZIMH010000199.1:0-5982 GCA_964540155.1 uncultured Saprospiraceae bacterium | reverse complement strand
AGTCAATTACCTCACAACACTTAAGGCTCCTTCGACTAGCTGGTGTTGTGAATGCGCAGAAGGAAGGAAAATTTGTGCACTATGACATCAACTACAACATATTGCAGAAAGCAGTACGTGCGGTAGGGAACTTCATGGCACACGAAGTGTAACAACAATTAAGGGCTTGGTTTAGTGACATTTTGGAAGGGCTATCTAGTTAAATCTAAAGATTTCCTCCAATTTCTACACACATAAGGCAATAGGTATTATTTGGCTATCAAAGTCTATTGATATACTAATTCCTACCATGAAACTTTAGAGGGTTTGTATTTTAATAGAGACTAGCTAAGTCCACCTACTCCATTCCGTAAGAGCCATATTTCTTACCTCAATACAGAATTATTTCTTGATTATTTTCTTGGTGATTGATTGAGCCCCATCGATTATTTCTAGCATGTAGATACCATTTGAAAGCAGAGATAGGTCAATATTATTTTTGTTGTTATTGGATATGAGTTTAATTCCATTTACATCATAGATATGCAGAAAGTCCACACGCTTAGAAACTGTCAAAATGTGGTTAACTGGATTAGGATAGATATGAATTTTATCATGATTCAAATCAGAAATACTTGTCACAGACTGATCTATCTCATAGGCTCCAATATCTGGATTTGAATTTAGAGGGATAGGTCTAGACTTACCTTCTAGATCAATGGTAAGGGAATCTAGCAATACACCTTGGCCAACACCTGGGGAGTCATTTTTTAGTCTCATCTTACTTCCAGAATGAAACATTGGTTCCTCTGTAATTACATTCTCTCCTTCTATTCCGCCTCTTATAATTGAGTGAGATATATTGACTAAATCCAAATTGTCTGATTGTATTTCATTGATTCCCTCATTCCAAAGTATTGAGTTGACAATTTCTACCTCCGCATTTTCGAAAGAAGCTCCTTGGGTATTAAATGCTATAGTGTTGTGGGTCAAGTCCAAGTGAGTAGGTATGTCTATTTGAAAATTATTGACTTGAATTGCTTGGCCAAGATTATTATTTAATTGGCAATTCGTAATTTCTATATTATCTACTACTGAGAAATCAATAATTCCCTTAATGTCAGCAGAATCTGCAGGAATAACATTGTTATCTGAAATAATAGAACTTGATATGGCAACTGTGTCAGCTCCAATATAGTAACTAGCTGAATTTCCACCAGAGACATAAAGTGCAGCGCCTTCCTCTGCACTATTATTAATAATAGTAGAATTTCTAATCTCTACGGATGTAGCAGTTACCAGACCTCCGCCGAATGAATCTTCTGTAGTGGTCACACTATTATTACTTATTATCGTCGAGTCAATGACTAATCCACCAGCTATTGTGAATTCCATATATATACCACCTCCCCAACCAAATCTCGCAGGCGCACTAATAGAATTATCTGAGATTGTACAGTTAGACATAGATACGGTACCTAAAGAATAATCTGAGAAGCAAAAATCTATAGATAAGCCTCCTCCTGTTAGAATACCATAGTCTAAGCTATCAGAAGTGATGACATTACCAGAAAAACTGGAATTTATAATGCTTACATCTCCCCCAACTAATAACCTCATACCACCGCCAAGTATACCTTTATTATTATCAAACCTGCAATTCTCTATTGTGCCATGATAACAAGATAAAGCGGCACCTCCTTTTTCGTTATCAGTGACAACAAGATTTTTCAATGTTGGATTGGCATTAGTCACTTTAAGACCACCATGGTATCTGAACCGTTCTAATAAATCTCCATTCTGAAGTGTGAATCCATCTATCACAGTACTTGCAGTAATCACGCCTTCATCATCTGTCCGCATAGTGATCACACGTCCAACTCCAGCGCCATCTATTATTGTTTGGTCATTGCCCTCTATGCTTTTTAGTACAATACCATCTACCTCTGGCCAAATGATATTTTCAAAGTATATCCCAGGCTCAACCCATACAGTATCACCAAATTGGGCGCGATTCAATCTTCCTTGGATGCTCATGTCCACAGGAGGTGGCGGCGGTGGTGGGGTCCCTTTACCTAGCAATACAAAATCAGCAATAAAGGGCTCTGCATCAAATTCTGTTCTTACATCTGTCCCATCTACATTGCTAGAATAAAGGACTGAATTTAGCCCAGTCCAGTAAATTCTATCTTGCAATAAGGAAAGTCGGAAAACAAATTCATCACTAGGCACTTCTACCAGTTTGGTTTCTTCCATGGTAGATAGGTTCACTTTGACTATATGGGGATTAGAGTCAGGGGTATTATTGGACCAGTAAAGGAACTGACTTGTCTCATCGATTACGATGTCACCCACCCTCGAGGCAGGTTCTGAGAAGGTAGTTGGAATCTCTATTGGATTCCAATTATCTATAGAAGTTCGAAAAACGCTTCGACCTCCCTGACTAAAGTATATTACTTGGTTTATTTCATCTATGGCTAAGACAGGATCCCATCCAGTCAGGAAATCTGTTACCGAACCTAGAACTTCTGAATTAGCACCGTCAAGGTCCGCACTCGCTAAGTGATCCAGTTCTTTATCTATCCAATATATTTTACGAGTAGAGACATCTATAGCAATATCAATCGGCTCCTCTATGTCTTCTGAAATAACCTCTATACTGGAATTGTTAGTCAAATTATATCTTATGATTATTGGATCGAATGATCCAAAGCCTGAATCTTTTAAATATCCAACATACACCTCATCATCTGTAATTCCTTCTGTTATAGAGAGATATGTATCAAAGGTAAATGGACCTGCGTTCAGCCTTAAATCTGTATACGACTCGGTAGAAAAATCATAACTATAGAAATCAAAGTTATTGCTATCGATACCAATAAGACATTGACTGGAGAGGCAGAAAGATGTCAATAATATCAAGATGAGAGTTGGAATGGAGTGCTTCATAAGGAGTATTGTATCGAACTAATTAGAATAAATACGCATCCTAAGATAGACCAATCAGTCAACTTTCATTGAGTCCTAGTCAAGATTTGTGAAGTATATCTGAACTGAGTGTTTTGTCAGACGATGGGAGATTCAGGCGGATTTTCAGCAATCACATTTTCATCCGCTGAATTTACTGACGCTTCCTGTTCTGCTTTCTTTTTATCCTCAGAAAGAAAATAGGACCTATAGAAGAGGAGTATCATAGCGACGCCTATTGATATAGCACTATCTGCTACATTGAAAACAGGACGGAAAAAAGAAAAATTATTACCACCAATCCAAGGAAACCATTCTGGGTAACTGGAATTAATTAAAGGAAAATAAAACATATCGACGACCCTTCCTTGCAAGAATGGGGCATACCCTCCTTCGCTAGGAAATAACTGAGCGATATTTCCTTGGTGATAAAATGATTCAGAAAATATAAGGCCGTAAAAAGCACTATCTAGAATATTGCCTATAGCCCCAGCAATGATGAGGGCGAAACTGATCTGCAGACCGACAGAAGTTTTTTCTTTGATAATATCTCTGAGGAGCATAATCAGAAATCCTACCATTGCGATACGAAAGATAGACAGGATATACTTGCCCACTTTCCCACCAAATTTGAGACCGAAAGCCATTCCTTCATTTTCTATGAAATGTATCCTAGCCCAGTCTAAACCCAATAGCTTGAAACCACCACCAATAGGGTAATTCATTTTGATATAAAACTTAAGTGCTTGGTCTATGATAAGTATGAGCACTATCAAAAGCGTAATCCAGACTGTTTTCTTCAATGTTCTTTGACTTTCTTAATTTATTCTATGCTATTAGAACGAATATGACCCTTTAATTCTTCTGTTTTGCCTTAATACTTAAAGTAGCATGTGGGACTGCCTTGAGCCTTTCTTTAGAAATCAATTCACCTGACTCTCTGCATATGCCATATACTTTATTTTTAATACGACTTTTTGCATGATTAAGATGCTGAATGAGCTTTGATTGGCGGGCAGCCATGGATTGCAAACGTTCATTTTCTACACTTCCTGATGCGTCACTCAGACTTTTTAGTTTGTTGTCATCTGCATCTGCACGATCCTGGATTTGCTGGAGATAATAATCGAGACTCTCAGTTGCCTTGGCAATTTTCTCATCCAAGATTGTATCAAACACTGCTAGTTCAGCATCAGAATACCTTATTTTATTTGTTAATGGATGACTCATGTTCAATAATTAATTTTCTTCCATATAACAGCACCAAAAATAGTGCTAAATCGAACATAAAAACGAAAGTGACGGCAATTAGACAGTAAATCCGTCATGCATAGGTGTTTATACTGATTTTTTATGAAACTCAGAATAAATGACAATCAATTGCGTTTTACTCCATATTTATATTTTAAGGGTATATGACTTCGGACAAATTAATAGGCGGAACAGATAATCAAAACCCAATTGGATTATTTATGGCAGTGGCCTTCAGCCTTACCTTTTTACTGTGCTGGATGGATGAGGGTTATTATGATTTAAGATGGATGAAAAGTGGTCACAACTGGGTTTGCTTTTGCATCTACTTTGCTGGTTTTACAGCAGGAATGGCCATTGTTTCAGAGTTTATTGTCAGGTATAGACAGAACAGCAGAAAGCTGATACCCATGTTATTATTAGGTCTTCCAGTCGGAGTTATACTAATTTTTTGCTTTATGTATGCGCTGGCGCTTCTCCAAGGCGTCTTCTCTTTCTTTGTCTATTTATAAAACACACATCTAACAGCTATTCTATTTACTTTTGTGCCATTGTTATAATACAAAAGTAAGCCCTCCAGATTACGAAACTATTAGAGAGGGACTATATATATTGAAAGTATGAGATTTGAAGATTTGGAGATTGTAGAGCCAATACTAAAGGCACTCAATCAGAAAGGATATACACATCCTACACCTATACAAGAAAGAGCAATTCCACTTGTATTAGATAGAAAAGACGTATTAGCTTGTGCACAGACTGGAACTGGAAAGACAGCAGCCTTCGCTATACCGATTATACAACTTATACATAGGATAGAAGGTAAAGGAAATAATACCTCTCCCAAGATGCGCTCACTGATAGTCACCCCCACAAGGGAATTGGCCATACAGATAGATGAGAATATCAAAGCCTATAGTGCCAATACCAAGGTGAGACATGCAGTGATATTTGGTGGTGTCAAACAACACCAGCAAGTAGAGAAGCTAAAAAAAGGTGTCAATATCCTAGTGGCAACGCCAGGTAGATTACTAGATCTTATCGGTCAAGGGATCATAAGTCTGGATGATATCAAGCTTTTCGTATTAGATGAGGCAGACAGGATGCTTGATATGGGCTTTATCAATGATATCAAGCAATTGCTCAAACTCCTACCAGAAAAGAGGCAGTCATTGTTTTTCTCAGCTACGATGCCGGATAACATTGTCAAACTATCTAGACAAATACTCAATAATCCTGTCAAAGTAGAAGTGGCCCCGGTATCATCTACTGCAGAGACTATCCAACAGTACTTGTATTACACAAATAGGACAAGTAAGAAGGACCTGCTACTTCACATTCTTAATGATGATAAGATAGATCAGGCGCTTATATTCAGCCGTACAAAGCATGGTAGTGATCGGATAGCACGTAATCTGAAAAAGATGGGCATTCAATCTAATGCCATCCATGGCGATAAAGCTCAGAATCAAAGACAAAGAGCGCTGCAAGATTTCAAATCTGGCAAGACCCGTGTCCTAGTAGCCACTGATATAGCAGCTAGAGGAATAGATATAGATAAACTTAAGTATGTTATCAATTATGACGTACCTAATATCCCAGAGACCTACGTACATCGTATAGGCCGGTCAGGTAGAGCAGGAGAAGACGGGATAGCAATATCAATATGCGAGCCAGAAGAAAATGCCTATGTCAAAAGTATTCAGAAGCTCATCGGTAAGAAAATAGAAGAGATTCAGGATAACCCATTTCCACAAACTGATAAGCCTATGACAGCAGAAGAGA
>CAZIMH010000198.1:0-6014 GCA_964540155.1 uncultured Saprospiraceae bacterium | reverse complement strand
ACCCTATTTGTTTCATGGAGTCTGAAATGCTTTATGGACATAAAGGAGAAGTGCCAGAGGAAGAGTTTTTGATACCTATAGGAAAGGCTGCGGTGAGAAGAGAAGGCACAGATGTTACACTTGTTTCATTTAATAAATTGACGCTTGTATGTGACCAAGCTGCTGATGAGTTAGCCAAGGAAGGTATATCTGCAGAAGTCATTGACTTAAGAACAATACGTCCATTAGATCATCATACGCTAGTGGAATCTGTCAAGAAGACTAATCGAATGGTCGTAGTAGATGAAAGTTGGCCATTTGCCGGTGTTTCTGCTGAAATCGCTTACGAGATACAGAAGTATGCTTTTGATTATTTGGATGCGCCTGTGACAAGAGTTAATGCCGCTGACACCTCATTATCTTATGCGCCACCTTTTGTAGACGAGTACATGCCGACGCCGCATAAAGTAATCAGAGCAGTGAAGGAGGTTATGTATACGGCTGTGTAGAAAGAGTAACTTATATATATATTACTGAAGTTCTTCTTGCTGCCACAACCAATGTAATTGCAATAGATTTTTTAAATATATATCATTAGAAACATGAAAACACTTTTATTATCACTCTTGTCATTGTTTGTTATAGACTTAATAGGTCAAGTAACTTTTAGCGACCCAGAAGTGCTGTTTAATCATCCATTAGATCGGCCAGGCACAGAGAACCCACTAGTTCCGCTTGATTTTAACAGAGATGGCATAACTGATTTTGTAGGCCATGTAGGTGAATCATTTTTTGATAATCACATCTTATATATTACAGGAAATGACCAAGGAGGATATGACATTGATTCTTTATCTACAGGAGGTGGGATTGCTCCCTTTGCACAGGTAACAAATTTTCTAGGGACAGGTACATTTGATATCCTTTTCGGCGATAGGATTTTAATCAATGTAGATCGGTTAGAAATGCAAATACCTCTGCCAGATAATTACGATCCTTTTGTGACTTTTGACAGTTACTTGAAGACGGATGACTTCAATGGTGATGGAGCATCAGATGTTGTTGTTCGAAGAACTATATCAGGGGACGATAACGAATTAGGCGTTTACCTCTCTATTCCAGGTGTTCCAAGGACATATACAAATACAGTATTAGAAACACTTGGAGATGTTGCAGATGCTGATGTAGTCGATATAAATCTAGATGGCCTTCAAGATATTGTTATAGTGGAATTGGATGAGATAGATGCTACTAGTATAAATATATATTTAAGTAATGGCGATGGGACATTTGAAACGAATTCTATCTCTACCTTTGATTTCTTTTTACAACCAAACTTCTTCGCTGATTTAGAAATGAGAGATTTTGATAATGATGGCGATGTAGACATTATATATGCTGATGACTTAGGGGGCATTACTTTTCTTGAAAATGATGGAAGTTTAAATTTCACTCTTGTAAATGGTGGCACATCTCCAGTCGATATTTTTTTACCGGCAACATATGCTGTAGGTGATATAAGTCAAGATGGGCTAGATGATTTAGTTGTTCTTGAGGGTAATGGAATATTGTCGTTCGTAGAGAATATGGGAGATTTTATGTTCGCAGATCCTATTGAACTAGGTGATTATAACGATCCATTCTTTATATACACTGTAGATAGATTCTTTGATGTAGAAAAACTGACCAATAATCTTAATCTATATGACTTTGATTCAGATGGAGATTTAGATGTGCTCTACTTAGATGGTGTCACTGGTGAGGAAGTTTTAATTAGATCTAACGTAATGTCAAGTAGTGTTACAGATGTAGAAGATAATCACCTTGAGGTTTACCCAAATCCAAGCGACGATTACTTTAATGTCAGTAGTGAAAATTTAATTTCATCCATAAGCGTATATAGTTCTGATGGACAAATGATTGGACAGTACCAAGTAGATGATTACATCTATAATTTAGATTTGAGAGATGTTGATTCAGGCATCTATAACCTAGCAGTTAAGTTTCAGGACCGTTATGTCAATCGTTTTATAGTCAAAGATTAATATAATACAGAGGCATTTAATTACAATGACCCAATATTTACTCATAGTAAATATTGGGTCATTGCTTTTTAGTCTAAATGCTTCCGAAATTTTAAATCTACTTCGTCTGTCGTTTTGTCTTAAGAAAATAGAAATTGGTACATGGGCGACAATGCTTGATTACACATTAAATAAGAAGTGCATTACATCTCCATCTTGGACGATATAAGTCTTGCCCTCTATGCCCATCTTTCCCGCTTCTTTGACTTTAGATTCGGAGCCAAGTGACACATAGTCATCATACTTAATCACTTCTGCTCGTATAAAGCCTTTTTCGAAATCAGTATGTATGACCCCAGCGGCCTGTGGTGCTGTAGATCCACGTCTGACTGTCCATGCCCTTACTTCTTTTTCACCAGCCGTGAAATAAGTGATGAGATTAAGGAGCGCATAAGAACTTACAATAACCCTATTTACGCCTGGCTCACTAAGGCCCATCTCTTCTACAAACATCATCTTCTCATCATATTCTTCTAACTGGGCTATCTCTTCTTCTATGGAAGCACAGATGAGTATCACTTCAGCCTCTTCATCTTTGACACATTCCATAAATGCCTTTGTGTGTGCATTTCCGTCCTTGACAGAATTTTCATCTACATTACAGACATACAGAATAGGTTTGGCAGTAAGCAGCATCATTTCTTTTATCAGTGCTTTGCCATCATCATCCAAATCAATAGATCTGGCAGATCGTCCTTCTTCTAGCGCTTTATATATTTTTTCTCCTAGCTCTACATTTTTCTTATCTGCGGGTTTCCCTGTTTTGGCTTGTTTCTTAAGCTTTTCTAGCCGCTTTTCTACAGTCTCCAGATCTTTCAAGATAAGCTCTGTGTCTATAATGTCTTTATCTCTGACGGGATCTACTGACCCATCAACATGCACGACATTATCATTGTCAAAACATCTTACGACATGCGCAATGGCATCTACTTCTCTAATGTTACCTAGAAACTGATTACCGAGACCCTCGCCTTTACTTGCCCCTTTGATAAGGCCGGCTATATCTACAATCTCGACAGTTGTTGGTTGGACTTTCTGAGGATTTACAATTGCTGCGAGTTCTGTTAATCTCTTGTCAGGCACCGTAATGACACCGACATTCGGCTCTTTAGTGGCAAATGGATAATTTGCAGCTAACGCTTTAGCATTAGTAAGTGCATTAAAAAGTGTTGACTTTCCCACATTAGGGAGTCCTACTATTCCTGCAGTTAATGGCATAAGTCTCTAAATTTTGGCGCAAATATAATTGCATTGCCAATAAGGAGTTGCTAAATCCTCATCACGATCACTGAAGAACCAGTTTTTGTGTAATAGATAGTTCACCTGAGCTTCCAGTAAAAATGTAAGAACCTGACACTTCACCCTGTATGTTGATAGAAAGAGAGTGCTCATTTGTCATACCTTTAGTTACTAATCTGCCTGTTAAGTCATATAGTGAGTAGCTTATAGGAGTGGGCCATCTAGAATCGAAATTGATAGAAACGAAGCCTTGTGAAGGGTTGGGGAACATAGTGAACTCACTGATTATGCCAGCTGATTCGTCTAAGAGTCCTATCCATTTTTCTAATGAATCTATATAAACTTGGTCTACAAGATTTCTGCCTAGAGGTGGCATGCGGTTAGATTCTGTGCTGGAGTCTCTAATCCATAATTCGGAATTTTCATAATCACCTGGTGCTATTATATCAGCGCCCCAAGTAGATTCTTCACTTTTGACAGTGACTCCTATTGTTTTGTGTAGTGATAATGGTAGGTCATATCTTAAGTCCATATCTACTCGATTGATGCCATTCGCCCTATGGCAATTAGCACAATTTGAGTCCATGTATGACCTTATCCTCAATTCCAAAGGCACTGACTCATCTTCTATAGCATACGATTTTGGTAGTTTATAAGGATCTCTCACAGGCTGGTTAAATAGACCTTGCTCATCAAGAAAAGATAATTGATTCATTTCTGTGTTAAACTCAGGATAGAACATAGTACAGTTGAGCTGATGTGTATTGAAGCCCAATACAAAGTTTGCATTGCTATTATGGCAAGTCAGACATTGGTCTCTGCTAGGATAATCCCAAGTTTGTGTGAAGGCAAAGACGCCATCATCCATGATATTTATTTCCTCACTTTCGGCAATTCTAAGTAGGGTGGCATCAGTACCTTCTTCATTCCACCTGTACGTTAAGCCATAGTGTTCACCTTCTTTTCCCACTACAAAAAATCTTGTTTCTAATTTCTTGCTATTATCTGAATTTGTTAGGTCTAATGGCAGTTCAAAATGCTTTATGAATACAGTCCCTTCTGGGAAATCCCATGGCTGATTTTCTCTGAATGTGATTGAATTTGTTTCTCCCTCTACTGTTGATAAGTTGGGTAGTGCTATCCAGCGTTTCTTTTCTGCTCTATCTGACCATAATGGCGCATTGACTGTGTAAGGTATGATACCCTCTATTGGCGTAAGGTTATCCAAATCTTGGAAGATTCCTAAATCGGATAGGTTATCAGGTGGGTCATTAACGACATCCTTCTGGTGAAGACTTAAAAATCTACCAGACTCTGTGAAATCAATGCCAATTACTGTAATGATTATTTCACCATTGTCTAAAGAGTGGACACCAGAAATTCCAGGGTTGTTTGGCAATGGAATTCCTTGATTTCTGATATCGGCAATCAATACATCAAATTCACCATTCGACACCCGCTCAGGGTCCATGAGCATTAATTTATTGGAACCAAAATCACCAAATATATACTTGCCTCTGAGGGTTAGAAATTGCTCACCTCTATAAATACCACCACCTATAATAGCATTGCCAGTAGAGCGGCCATATTCTACGATTGGCGTTTTCTCATTGCCAATAATTACAGTTGGCTTTTCAAAGTAAGGTGAAGCTGTGCTGCCTTCTAAATAGGGCCATTGTAGATTGTCACCATACTCTACAATATTAATTTCCTCTTTGGCATCTGAACCAACATCAAGCAGATAAATCTGATCACTTTCAATATCATAGTGCATTGAGTAAGGACTTCTAATTCCAATAGCATAAAATTCTTCTAGAATACTCCCGTCTTCGTTTAGCCAAGGGTTATCATTTGGTATAGAATAACCTTGGCTAAATGTCATTGGCCAGTTAGGGTCTCTTGGTGCTTCATTAGGTCTAGGCTGCCTCCTGATTGGATGACTTTTGGAAAGGTCATTGTCTACATCTATTCTCAAAAGTCCGCTGAATAATCCACCATCTAATCTTTGAGTAGATAATTCTATATGGTCAAAATCACCTTCATCACCCACAGAGAGATAAAGGAATCCGTCTGGTCCAAAAAACATCCCACCACCATTGTGCCATGTTTTTCTATCATATTGCTGAATAAGTATCTCTTCACTTTCTTTGTTAAATGCATTATTCTCACTATCCCAATACACTTTAGATAACCTGTTATAACCGAATTCAGACCATTGTTCTATATTGGGTTTGAACCTGTAGAATATGAGCCCATATTGGTTCTCAGGATATGCGTCATCTCCGAAATTTGGATGCAATACAATCCCTGTCATGCCTTCTTCTCCTAAGGCTAAAACACTTTCTTTTATGTCGAGAACCAAGGTCTGTGTTTGTGATTCGAAATTCACTCGCCATATTTCACCAATTTTACTTAGTACTAGATGGTCACTAGTGCCAGTAAACGGAATTATTCTCAGGGGGGAAGGAATACTTATATCAGGGTAAGGATTGCTTACGTCCCATGAGCCACCAAAACCTGGCGTAGATTCTGGAAAGATACCATTGAGATAAGGATTAACAGGAGGAGGTGCTTTGTCATTAAAACCCATCGAAACTACAATTGCAAAGAGAATACATATTGATATGATGGCCTTGAATCGCATAGGTGAAAGTATTATCGATAAATTTAACGAACTATATTCACTCTATTATGTCAATAGACATAGAAATC
>CAZIMH010000197.1:0-6036 GCA_964540155.1 uncultured Saprospiraceae bacterium | reverse complement strand
TTGCTTCTCATGCCATAGGTCAGGGTGCAGTTATTTGGGTTTTTATCTCTGAAATATTTCCGACTAAAGTACGGGCCATGGGTCAGGCTTTTGGGTCGGGCACCCACTGGGTATTGGCAGCTCTTATAACCGCAGTCACACCTATATTTCTTGATGGCGATAAAGGCATTTTCAAGGACAATCCATTTCCGATATTTTTCTTCTTTGCAGTATTTATGATACTGCAGTTAATTTGGGTGCTAGTCAAAATGCCTGAAACCAAGGGTAAATCCCTAGAGCAATTGGAATCTGAACTTTCCATATAGAAGGACAGGTTCACTAGCTGTTTTTAAATGATACAATAAAATTAGTGATGAACAAAATGAAAATATTAGGCATCATTATTAGTCTCTCTGGACTGTTCATGATGGGGTTCGAAGCTGGCCGAAATGCTAAGACTGGCGAGTCTAATACAAGTTTAACTTTCGCAGGATTAGGTATAGTTTTTATTGGGTTGTTTATTTCTATGTATTTAGGTAGGAAGAAGAAAGCCTAAAAAGTGTAACTATTGCGGGAGTGTTTATTTCCTGACAACCTTTCGCTTCATCTCAAAGTCAACATCACCTGATGGGTTTATCAGTTTCAATTGTATCACATAGGTGCCAGGAACCAAATGAGCTAAGTCTAATTCCAACTCATTGTTATTTAAAGTATACATCTTAGACGATACGATTCTTCCATCGACATGAGCCAGTTCTATATGTGAGCTGTCACTTCCAGAAGGCAGATTGGTTAGTTTAATTTTTCCATCTGTTGGGTTAGGAAATAGCAGCACTTGACTTTCAATATTATCCAAGACACTGACGGGCTCACCCGCATCTTGGTGAACATCTACAGAAACTGACTGTCCTGCTCCTTCAAAAGTCAGCACCCCAGATCTTCTTTCGCTGGTTCCATTTGCCTCAATCGTAACAAGGAGCTGCGCATCTTCAGATCCAAATGAACTATCAGTAGATATCCAGTCCACATTACTCGACACTGTCCAGTCCACATTGCTGGTCACCATAATATCTCTATCGTCTCCTGCATTAACTATATTCAGTTGGATTGCATTGACTGCTAAGTAATCCGCCAGGTTATCAAATAAGTAAGAAGGGCCAGTATTCATTTCTGTAGCATGCGGCTGCACAAGCAATGATGGTGAATATTCTGAAGCACCAATCGCTCGAGTAGCAGGCCGTGGCGTTTTCATAAGATCCAATAATATCTCATTGTCATAATCCATTCCAGGATAGAGTGGAACTGGAGGGAAATCTGCAATACCCATGGCGACAACAGGGCTGGTTTCTTCTGGTTGGGAAAAGCCTTCTGAATTCTGACTTAACATAGGCGCTGTTTCTGTAAGGCCAGAGATTGGTCTATCCATTCCTAAGTTGCCAGAAGAGAAGTTATTAATCCATAATTCATCATTGGTTTCTTCATCAAACAATTGATCCTTAGGATCGCTGAATACATTATTGGCAAAGATGACATTGCTGGGGGGATTTGATCCATTTCCACCAAGTCTTATTTCCTCAGTATTGACAAAGGTGTTATGGTATATGTGAACTTCTGACAAAGGGTCTGCTGGATCGTTCATTAACCATAATGATCTTTGAGTCATCCCTTCGAAATAGTTATTAAATATAAAATGATTAGATCCCTCGCGGATTCGAATGCCGCCCTTGCTGTTCAGGAAAAAATTACCATATACAATCCCTTCATCACCATGCCTCAGGACAAGCTCTGAAAGCGGATTGTTTTCGAATGTATTATAGCGATACACATTTTGTCTCGCTTTATGAGAGATGATTTCACCATCCCCACTGCATTTGGTAAAGTAGCAATACTCGACTAAGGTGCGACTATCCAAATGTGCCTGTGTACTGACACCAATTCTAATTGGCTCTATGCCTTGGTCATTTCCGATACCATCAAAATTCTTGAAAGAACAATGTTGAATTTTATGGTAACCTGGTTCATTATCTACCAGTACAGATAATATGTTTTTATCATCTGAGTTAAGCCTGTTCTCGAAGTTACAATAGCTGATGGTTGTTCTCTTGGAATCCTCATCTACGACCAGATACTTATGACTTGTATAATTCTGAATGTTGACATGCGTAATTAATACATCACTTCCAAAAACTCTCATCACATCTAAAGTGCCTATGAGACCGCCGACATATTGAATTCCAGAAAAAGTAACCTTGTCGCCATTGATGACAACTCTGGATACACCTGTAAACAAAGCAGAGCCATAAGGTTCTGCAGTAATAATTAATCCATCTTTATCTATGTCCATGCGGGTATTGGTATAGGTGCCCGGCATCCAAACTATGGAGTCTCCTGCGCTGGCCGCTTCATGTGCCATATTAAACGCTTCGCTAGATGATACATCGAAACGAGTTTGTGCACTGAGGACAACACTTAATAAAATGAACGTGGAGAGAAGAAGATGTTTCATTATTGAAGTATTTATGAAAAGAATATCCATACTTCAAAGATAGAGTAGTGAAGGTGGATAAGTATATATTTATTCATTTATAAGCATATACTTATCCACTTCTCTATTATAATTTAGAATTTCATTAATCTGCTGACAACGGGCCTATCGCCCCCTTCGAGCTTGACTAAGTAAGTCCCTCGCGGTAGATCACTTATATCTATAGTTCCTGCACGATTAATTTTGCTGAGCATAACCCTTCTTCCTGATTGGTCGAATACGGATACCGTATTAAAGTCTTCTGCACCGTCTATAGTGACTATAGAAGTAGCAGGATTCGGAGATAACAATACTTGATTTTCGATGATGTCACTTACACTAGAATACTGTCGCTCACCTTCACCAAATACTCTCAATTCTGTAAGACTGACCCAAGGGCCAGTATACTGATCCGCACCCATAACAGTTACTCTGACATATCTTGCTACTATACTATCTACCACATTTATAATTGGCAGTGTGGCGGCACCTGGTACTGTGTTATTGGATCTATCAGCAATCATAGTATATGGTCCATCTATATCGGCTGCACCTTCTATAATAAACTGATAAGCTCTGTCCATGAAGCAAGTCAATTCAGTGCTAGTTATCGTAATATTTCCATGTAGGTCTACAATAGCAGATTGAGGAAAGACCTCTACAGACCAACGTGTATCTGTATCATCATCTACAAGATTATCTTCATCGTTGGAGCCATCAGGCGCATTAGATCCTACAACAGGCTGGAATAGTGCCCAATTAAATTCAGAAGATGGTCTACGGACCTCCACTGTTTCTGAATCTATAAATCCACCTTCTTCTGTAGTTACTGTAACCGTCACCACACCTTCAGATACTGCTGTCATAATACCTTCAGGACTTACTGTAGCTACGTCAGGGTTATCTGATTCGAAAATCATATTCTGATTAGTTGCTCCAGCTGGAATTATGTCTGCATTCAACCTAGCAGTTGCGCCAACGGCAAGGGCTCCTACTGGTCCCAAATCAACACCAGTCACACTTACCGGTAACAGAACAGTGATATCAGAACTGAGAGAGGTTCTAGAAGCTCCTTCATTATCATAAGCTCTGGCTGTCAAGGTATATGCCCCTTCAGGTACATCAGTCCACGTAAATGTATACGGTAGATTAACTAATTCTCCCAACTTGCCATTGCCACCTTCAAAAAGGTCAATCTTAGTTATTTGTCCATCAGAATCTGCTGCATCTACAGTAATTGTTATATCGCTTCCAGGCAAGAAATTTTCACCATTTGTAGGAGAGGTTATTCTCACCGATGGAAAAAAGTTTTGTGTAGTGCCATCCTCTAAAAACAGCTCATCGAAATGTATGGTGGCTTCTCCATCGTCCTGAAGGTAGGCACCTGCTTTCCAGTAACTAGGAAACGTCCAGAAAGACACATCCATATTAACTCTTTCCTCTCCTTCAAAATCGATAATCATTCTCCCATCCACTAATCTAACGTCACAATTAAAGTATCCTCCTGGATCTTCACCGAGATCTACATGTGTTGTTGCAACCCCTCCATCATCTGTCTTGATGGCTGCCCATAAGTGATTTTCAGGTGTTCTCGCTGTGCTCTTATATACTCTTAATAATGGTTTATTCGGTCCAGGTCCTGCGCCAGCATCATCATGAATTTGCATAACAGTAACCTGTTCGCAAGTCTGCTCTGCTATATCGATGCGTGCATGCATGGAGCGATTGGCGTCATTAAGATTCCAATTCGTTTCATGTCGCAGCTCTGTTCGTCGGTCTTCACCAGATTGATTGAATAGCATTTTATTACCATCTACAACATAGAAATATTGAGGATGTGTATAACTATCATTAAGTCTATCTATATCAGCTAGAGTAGAACTTGTGGGTGCTTGTAGCTTAGCACCAGAAAGGAAGGGTTGAAATCTTGGGATGTCAGCTGGCGCTTGGAACTCCGTTGGAGGTGTAGCAGCAAAATGTCTCACATCTAAGGCGTAGAAAGATACTTGCGCAAATTCGTCATCGTCTCCTGCATTATTCTGATTATAGTTTCCAGCTCTGAAGTACATCCAATCATCTGAAAAACCACTGTTAGTCATATCCACCTCCTGCACGACATCTGGCTTCCCTTCTCTTATTATCGTTACTGTCAGCAAATTTCCAATGGCTCTTATCTCGTAACTAAACTCCTCACCTAATGCTATACCATCTGCAGGGTCAGGTTGGTTATCGCTTCTGCTACCAATCATATCATACCACTGCTCTGCACTGGTTGTTGGCTCATGAGCAAAATATATAGATCCTCTTTCGTGACCAGGTAATTTTCTATAGTACAATCTGCATGGTTCATCATCAGAAGCATGAATTTGTCCAATTATAGTACGACCCACTTTTCTAAACTCGTCGGAAGTTTCAGATACGTGGTCCACTGTGACAGTCGCTGTCATAATTCCATCTACCCCTCCAGCTGCTTCCTGATTCTCCATCGTAGAAGAAGAAAATACCCAGTTATTTTTGTTGATGCCTTGAGTGCTGATTCTGGTATCTCCTCTACGAAGCATTTCTCTCAACTCTGTTCTTGGAAAAGAAGTATTACTGGTAGTTCTCCCATTATTAGGACACCAGAATACCATAGCACCTGTAATCGTATCCGTATAAAATTCACCTTCTTTATAATACCCATTTATCAATGCATCTTCATCCCTTTCTGTATTATTTGGTCGGGTCAATTTCCAGAATGATAAATCAAAATTTCCACTTGGTGGCACTGTTGGATCCAAGTCTTGTGCAGTTGCAGGCGTAATAAATATACTCGACACAAACAGCAAGACTAAGCATCCAATCTTGCAATAAGCATGAGACAAATCAAATTGTCCTAGCCTCAGGACACGATAGAAAGATGACACTTTCATAGAGATAGTTATGTTTTTTACAAATAAAAGTCCAGGATTAATGTTTGCCTGGATTCCGTGTTTTGCCTAAAATATTAATGAACATTATAACATGATTCACCAAACTTAAACTGGTCAACCAATTCATGCAAAATACAAAATTTACTAGCTACTTGCTTCGATTAAGACCCTAATTAGGTATTTTATAAGACATACTTCATGAATAGGGTTGAAGCGAAAATCTTATGATTCGTAGCAAGGATTTTTGTTCTACATCAGCTCGAAAAGGATGAAACAAACTATCGTCATAACAAATTACGACAGCCTAAGTTTGCATGATGGTTATATCATAATGTCTGCTAACCATCTAATCCATGATTTCCATGATATAGATTACAAAAAAAAAGCCTTTCATCACAGGATGAAAGGCTCTCTATTAATTCTATTTTACACCTTATTAGTACCCAGGATTCTGAGTCAAATTAGGATTATTCGAAATTTCAAATGGTGGAATAGGTAGCAAGTAGTCTCTTGCTGGATCAAAGTTACCTGTACCCAGTATTTCAGTTTCAAACCCATTAGGTCCGAATACCTCACCTCCCATTCTTCTTCTGACGATGTCATACCATCTCTTCTGCTCAA
>CAZIMH010000196.1:0-6099 GCA_964540155.1 uncultured Saprospiraceae bacterium | reverse complement strand
CTTTTAGTTACCTCATGATCAGTGACACAATTTGTATCTATCTTGTATTTCTTTTTGTCTGGCATTGAATCTAGTATTTACCTGAAAACTTCTTAAAGAGTAAAATATTACCTTTGGTAAAATTCAACATATTTATTATGATTCTAAGAATATGGCACATATTCTTTTTTTTATTGTTCTACATATCTGCTGTCTTTTCACAAGAATCAATTGAAAATGCAGAGAAGACGACAGTCACAGATACTGATGTGCAATTGATTGAGTTTAGTCTTGACTTGGTAACACCTACAGGTATTTTTGGTAATAATATAGATGGATCCATAGGTGGTTTCTCCGTTCGTTATTTGAACCAGACAAAGTCAAAATCATATTCTATGCTGGGCGCACAAATAAGTTATACACATATAGGTGGACTGAGTGCAACGATACAAGACTTTGTTGATTTCAATAATGACACTAGGTCGAATTTTATCTCTGCTGAGTTTATTTATCGAAACTACCTTCCATACTATAACAAGTTTATGGAGCCCTTTGTGGAATTTGGCATAGGCCCTCAGTTTCATTACACCTCTACAAATTCTACACTTTTTGATGAAGCTGGGACGACAGACTTCTTTTTTGATACGACAGATTTTGGCTTCGTGGCGCATTTGGATATAGGAACTACTATCAAAGTATGGAACACAATTTTTGTGGTACTTAAGGCCAGTTATTATAATGGGGTAGCTGTGACTTATGATGTCCCTATGGAGGAGGTGGTTACAGAATTTCCTATAGATAGCTTTAATCAGTTCACTAGCCAAACCAATCATTTTAGATTCCATTTTGGAATAGCCTATGGGTTTTAATATGGAGAACTTAGACAATACATTTGTAGATGAAAATGGGACCATTCTACACGAACATCATCGATTCAATGTTGACCCAAAACAATCCTCCATCAGGATTGATAAGTATATTTTTGGCAAACTAGAAAAAGTTACAAGAACTAGGATTCAGCGAGCCATTAAAAGCAATGCTGTATTAGTCAATGGTAAGAAAATTAAGTCTAACTATAAAGTCAGACCTAATGACCTTATACTTATCGTACTCCCTGAAGAGCCTCGAGAAAAGAAGTATGCAGAGCCTGAAGATATACCACTAGATATACGGTATGAAGACGAACATGTAATAGTGCTTCACAAACCAGCAGGGATGGTCGTACACCCAGGTTCAGGTAATTATTCTGGTACTCTGGTAAATGGATTGTCATTCTATCTTCAGAACCTTAAACAACTACCTACCTTACCTGGCAACGATTTGTCTAGGCCTGGACTAGTGCATAGAATAGATAAAGATACAACTGGACTCATGGTCATTGCTAAAACGCATAGTGCCATGACACATCTAGCTCAGCAGTTTTTTGATCACAAAATCCATCGTGAGTATGTCGCACTGGTTTGGGGAAATTTCGATGAAGAGAAAGGGGTTATTGAAGGTCATATTGGTCGAGATATTCGGTCAAGAATAAAAATGGCTGTCTATCCAGATGGTGATATTGGTAAGCATGCGATTACCCATTATGAAGTACTTGAAGACTTGTATTATGTATCACTGATCAAGTGTATATTGGAGACGGGTAGGACACATCAAATTAGGGTCCATATGGCACACAAAAATCATCCAATATTTAGTGATGAAAGGTATGGAGGTAGTACTATAGTAAAAGGTACAGTCTTCTCCAAGTACAAGCAGTTTGTTCATAACATATTTAAGCTATGCCCTCGCCAAGCGCTACATGCACATTCTTTGGGTTTTGTACATCCTGAATCAGGTGAGATGATGAGATTTGAATCTGAACTTCCTGATGATATGCAGCAAGTCCTAGACAAATGGCGTCATTATGTGACCTATCAAAAATCAAGAGTTTGACCCTTATTGACCTTAAGAATCGAATTCAACTTTTATCACAAGTGGGCGATGATTGGGCTGCTTCCGGCATCCCTGAAGACATTATTAGAAAGGCGAAAGCAACTAATCCTTGGTTCGATGAAGCTTCTATATCAGCTGCTGTAGAATCTATCGCCACCAAGTATTTATCAGAGTCTGTACTCACTGCCTGGGCAAAATCTTATAATATAGCTAACAGTGACCCCAAAAAAGTAGGCTTGATATTAGCTGGTAATATTCCTTTTGTAGGAATACATGATCTCATATCAGTATTCATCGCTGGTCATATTTCACTGTACAAGCCATCTGATAGAGATACTGTTTTGATTGATTTCTTTGTAAAGTCACTCAGTGAAAAGAATGCTTCAGCGAATCAGTATTTTAGTAAGATAGACCGACTCTTACAATATGATGCCGTAATAGCTACAGGTAGTGATGCGAGTGCCAAACACTTTAAAAAATATTTCTCCAAGGTGCCTCATATAATCCGACGAAACAGAAATGGCGTTGCGGTGGTGTATAATAATAGCAGCGAACAAGATATGGCTTTATTGGCTGAAGATATTTTAGGTTATTATGGTTTAGGATGTCGGTCTGTTTCTAAGGTTTATCTTGAGAAAGGTGTGGAGTACGGCAAAATTTTCGAAGCGCTCGAAGCTCATAAAAACGTCATTAATCATCATAAGTATTGTAATAATTATGATTACTCATATGCCTTATATCTACTGAATCAAGAAGAGTTTTATACTAATGATTTTCTCATAATGCGGCCACATCATACGCTTACTTCCAGAATAGCTTGCCTTCATTATGAATACTTTGATAGTACTGATACACTAGAAAATAATCTTAATGAGCTTTCAGAAGATATCCAGTGTATAGTTTCAGATCGAGAGATTGGAAAGTGCAAGGTAATACCCTTTGGGAGTTGTCAGAAGCCAGGACTTTCAGATTATGCGGATAGGGTAGATACGTTAGAATTTCTTTCAAACTTGTAAGGTGACAAAAAAAGAAAAAGTAGAATTGGTATTAGATGCCTTGGAACAGTATTATCCTGAAACACCTGTACCGTTAAATCATAAGGATTCGTACACGCTGCTAATAGCTGTGCTACTCTCTGCGCAGTGCACTGATAAAAAGGTAAATGAAATCACACCATTCTTATTTGCAAAAGCAGATAACCCAACTGATATGATAAAAATGTCAGTAGAGGAAATCAAAGATATAATCCGGCCCTGTGGTTTAAGTCCTATGAAATCCAAAGGCATACATGGTCTATCTCATATTTTACTAGATAAGCATGATGGCGAGGTTCCTCAGACTTTTGCTGACTTAGAAGCCTTACCTGCGGTAGGTCATAAGACGGCTTCAGTAGTCATGTCTCAAGCCTTTGGATATCCTGCATTTCCTGTAGATACTCATATACATAGGTTAGCTTATAGATGGGGTCTAAGTACAGGTAAAAACGTCACACAAACTGAAAAAGATCTGAAAAGATTATTTCCAGAGGATAAGTGGAATAAGCTGCATCTTCAAATTATTTTCTTTGGCAGAGAGTATTGTCCTGCAAAAAAGCACGACCCGAATGAATGTCCTTTATGTAGTAAGATTGGAAGAAAGTCTCTATTCAAGAATCAGAAAGGGTAGTTGACTGCAATATTGAAATTGCCTAAATTTTGACCTCGAGGACTTGTCCAGATATTGGGTTGAACTAGACTTGTACTTCCGTCACTTAAGATGGTGCTGGGATATTTTAATTTCAATCCGAAATCAAATCGAATTAAGAAATATGTAAAATCAAATCGCAAGCCCCAACCATAGCCTATAGCAAGTTCAGATAAGAAATTGGTATTGATTTTAGCGCCAGGTCTATTAATATCTTCTCTTATAGTCCATACATTACCGGCATCTACAAATAATGCACCTTCCAACAACCAGAATAAATCCAATCTGTATTCTAAACTTCCTTCGAACAATAAATCTCCTCTTTGGAAAAAGATGGCATCATTAGGTGGATTAAAGAATGATTCTCCATCATTTAAAAAGGATCCAGCGCCAACATGCATCGGTCGCCAAGCTCTGAGACTAGAAGGGCCTCCTACAAAGTATTGTTTTATAAAAGAAACAGGATTATTAGAATTGAGCGGGACGGCTAGACCCATCTTAATTCTAGCTGCGAATTGAGATCTTGGTCGCTTCCTCTGAAACCATCTTAGGTCTACATCCAGCTTTGCCAACCGCTCAAAGTCAACGCCTCCGATAGTCCATTCATTAGAGTTACCTGTAAAGGCATTTGCTATAGAATTAGCAGCAAAAACTTCCAGACCAGATAATTCGAGTTTAGTTATAGCTGCAAAATTACTCCTGTTCGTTCCTCTTTCTGATTGATAGAAATACGTCAAATCTTTAAATAGTATTCCAGTGAATAGTGTATTCTGAAAACTTCTCTGCAGCAAGGTATTGTTCTGTAGAACTGTGGTGTCGAACCTAGGTCTGATCTGATATATACTATAGTCTAATCCTATTTGGTTAAAGGCAATCCTATTTCTACTATTCAAAACTGATTCAAAACCGTATGAAGCCTCCACTGAGGTTACACGGTAAATGTCTAAATTTTCTAGAAAAGAAAAATTGAGCCTTAGGTTACTCTTGCCACCTTCTTGGAGCACTGAATAAGCATTGTCTGAAACGACGCCTATATCATGCAGTGGTTCTAAGATGTTGAACGGCTTCGTGATAACTGGCATTTCAATTGTATTACTGAAAGCAGCTGAAAGCGTTGTAATCTCAGCATTTGCAACATCAAATTCTACCCCAAATTCCAAACCAGCTTTATAGTCTTCAGATCCACCAAACACATTCTTATCCTCTACACCTACACTAGTCGCTATACCTACAAGGTTACGATTCAGTAAGGCAATATTGGAGAAAAAAGATTCAATACCGAGATCGACAGACCATTTATGTTGGTGAGGTGTCAAGAAGATATCATAATCTATCAGCGTACTGTCTTGAGGATTTATTCGAGGATTGAGCTTAGCAAATTTATAGGTACCTAGACTGAAAAGACTATTAATCGTCTTGTAGTATAAGTCTGAATTATAGGCATCATACTTATTGAGAAATAACTTTCTGTCTATTATAGATGGTTTTACAATGAATGATTCTGATTCGCGCTTATAGTTTTTGCCACGGCGCTTTTCGACAGTTAAGTTGGAGACATCTTGATCACGATGATAATCAGTATATACGTTTATATCTCCTATTTTAAATTGAGTATGCGTTTCTTTATTAGGAGGAGGCGTTATGACAAAGAAAATATCCCAAGCATTGGTCAGGTCAGTACTATCGCCCTGTACATCTACATTTATTAAATTAAAATCTGCATAACCGCTCTGCTGAAAGGCATTGACTATTCGTTGCTTTTCAAGGTCAAAGGTCAATGCCTCCACAGGATCTCCCGAATTCAAAAGACGCTGACTTGCAACAGTATTAATCATGTCTACAAGAGCAGTATCTCTAGACAAATGCTGAATCGAGTTGATTCTATATCGGGGGCCGGTTTCTACATTGAAGATAACCTTAGAAGAATTCCGTTTAGAATGGATATCTAATTCATAGTTTACCTCTGCCTGATAATATCCTTTCTTATTTCTAAGATAGTTTACCATGTTATTGGCAGTTTCTTCGATAAGGAAAGAATCTACAAGACTTGGAGCTTGAGTATACTTATTCTTTAGCCATCTTCTTATCAATGGCGGATCCTCTAGATCTTTATATTTATAATAGTTGTAGCTGCGCCAATTCTTATTCTCTTCCAACTCATAGAATTTGGAAAGTTCCTGTTTTAGTTCAGCTGAATTGGTGCCATATAAATCTCCCGTAATTTGTATACGCAACTCATCTACGATAATCTCGTCCTCGTTTAAGAATTTTGTAATATTACAAGAAGAGAAAAACAAAACACCCACGCAGAATATGAGAGGTGCCTTCAAAAAAGCAAGTATCGACTGACAGTTAATTATATCCAATGGAATACACTAATCAACTGAAAAAATATATTAGGTCTCTGCATGTACATAAGTATCGTCAAAAGTATAACAAATTCATCGCCGAAGGACCCAAAATTTGTAATGAGTTTCTCCAGAGCACATATAACATATCTCATAT
>CAZIMH010000195.1:0-6156 GCA_964540155.1 uncultured Saprospiraceae bacterium | reverse complement strand
TTTTGGTGTACTCATGTACTCAAGATAGAATGCCAGATTTGATTTCTATGGATTTGCAAATGGAGAATCTAGTGTCTAGATCAGCGCCAAACAATCAAGGACTGGATTATTATATTTTGCCTGATGAGAATGACCTAGATGACATTCCTCAGGATAGAGAAAATAATCCATTGACTGCAGACAAAGTCGAATTAGGAAGATTCTTATTCTTCGAAACTGGATTTGCTACCAATGCAACCTATTCATCAGGTATGGGTACTTACTCGTGTGCCAGCTGCCATGTACCAGAGGCAGGATTCAAGTCAGGTAATTTCCAAGGTATAGCAGATGGAGGCGTTGGCTTTGGTATCAATGGAGAAGACCGTAGAAAGAGCAGCGATTACCAAGATAATGAGTTGGATGTTCAAGCGGCTAGACCGCTCAGTTTATTGAATGTGGCCTTCGTAAAAAATACAACCTGGAATGGCAGATTTGGAAATACAGATGCTAATGTAGGTACGGAAGCTTACTGGAAGCAAAGTGATGGCACCATTCATAATGGAGATGGCTTTGCCGCTTTAGAAACGCAGAATTTCGAAGGATTAGAAACACATCGAATTCATATCACTAAGGAATTGATAGATGAGTTTGGCTATACTGAATTATTTGATGCGTCATTTCCAGAACTCAGTGAGGAGGATAGATACAGCAACCACGGTGGTTCACTAGCTATCTCTGCCTATATCAGAACCTTAATGACTAACAGAGCCCCATTCCAAGATTGGCTCAAAGGTGATAAGGATGCCTTGTCTAGAGATGAAAAATTAGGAGGAATCTTGTTCTTTGGAAAAGCCAACTGTTCTAATTGTCACTTCAATCAAAATTTGGGTTCAGGAGAGTTTCATGCCCTTGGCGTAAACGATATGAGTGACAGGCCTTTCTATAAAACTACAGACGCAGAAGTACTAGATAGAAACCTTGGAAGAGGTGCTTTCACAGGCAATCCCTCAGATAACTATCGTTTTAAAGTACCTCAAATCTATAATGTCAGTGATGCCCCGTTCTATTTTCATGGATCCAGTGTGAGAGAGTTAGATGAGCTTATAGAATATAAGAATCTTGCAAGGTCAGAAAATGACCGTATTCCTCAGGAGCAGTTATCCGAAAAGTTTGTTCCACTAGAATTGACAGAAGAGGAGAAAATGCAGCTTCAGTTGTTTTTAGAGAAAAGTCTTAGAGATTCCGATCTTATCAGATATAAGCCATCTGAGCTTAAATCTGGCAATTGCTTTCCAAATAATGATCCGCGTTCTCGAGAAGACTTAGGCTGTAATTAATATTCATATTCCACGTATAACTCAGGTACTAGATACCAAGCTTTCGGTTCTATCTGTCGTCTTATATTATTGAGATAGTCAGCAAGGTCTACATTAGAACAGTCATAAGTAAAACCCACTCTGGTATAAGGCCCATTCTCACTTATATACACATCGTACCCATTCCTTGCCAAGTGCTCTTCCATTTTGGATACATTAGTATAATTAGAAAAAACACCGGTAATAATGGTACACTCAGAAGGGTTATCAGTACTATTGGTATTGGTATACGCTTCATCTTCTATTATCTCAGTAGACTGTGCATCATCATTTGTATTGTTCGTATTCTCTGATGTCGTCGTTGTAGGCGTATTAGATTCTGAGCTAGCTATTTTTTCTGTGGCAGGCAACTTAGATTGAACTTTACTCATCTTCCTTACTTTATTGCATCCAAAATAAATTAGACCCGATATCAATAGTAAGGCCAATAATGCTAAGGCTGGCCCAACACATCCAAATCCTTCATCACTAGGAGGAACCGGCGTATAATCTACTTTACCTACTGGCTTGGGATCTTTGATAGACAGTGGTTTTGCGCTGGAAGAAGTACTACTGCTATATGAAGTGGTTCTAGTCTTACTTGTTGTTGCTCCAGCAGGCTTACTAGTTGATTGTTGTAGTTTTAGTTTCTCATTCAAACTCATAGGCTGCGCCTTCTCAGTTGCAGCTGGTTTTTTTACAGAGGGTGTTGGGGCTGGCGTCTTTGCCTTAGTAGCAGGGAAGGAAAAATTAGGTTTTACATAGGTGACATTTGGCTTAGGGCTTTGGGACGAGGAAGTGGGATTTGAAGGTGGGGCTACCTTCTTAGGTGGCGGGACTACAGCTTTTGTTACTAGCTTAGATTTCCCTGAATCTTCTTTGCTTGAGCTTAGAATATTTTTCGCCTGTTTTTTCTTTTCATCCTTATTATTAGCCTTGGATGTAGTTGTTGCAATTGCTGCAGCAGTTTTCATATCCTTACCAGATTGCTGCTTTTTCTTTTGCTTTTTGCTATCTAGACCTGATTTAGCTTCTAACCCTACCTTTTTGCGATCCTTCTTTTTAATCTTTTTAAGCTCTATAACTGGAAGACCTTCATAGTACCTCTTTAAATAGCTTTTTTTCGCTTTGACTTGATACTTTTTGCCATTAGGCTTGATTGTCATCAGCTTCTCTATCTCTACTTTCCCGTGCTTCTTCATCGTCTTGATAAGCATCTTAGAAAAGCTATTGATGGCTTCATCCGCTTTTTCCTTGGACAAATCATATTTCCGATCCAGATACTTTCTTAGCGCTTTATTCTTGGTGGCAGCATTGTAATGCGTTAAAATCACCGAAGGAGGCGTTATAGCTGACTCATCATCTGAGATTTTTGATGGTCGATTCTCTAATCTAATAGTACCTATACCAGGTAAATGCACTGAATGACGCTGATCTAAAACAGCATCAATGGCTTTCGAAAAGTTAATTTTCACAGACAGTAAACTTTGAATTACCGTAAAGTTAATTAAGTAATTTAGATTCCATACCAATCAAGATTAGCAAGTGATTATCTCACTTACTTTGTAGGGTATTATCCTAAGGTATAACATAATATAAAGAAAATGAGGTCTGAGTTCAGATGTTAATGTTCAAATTAAGATTTTCGTGGTCTCATAACTCAATACAATGAAACTTAAGAGAAAGAAAAGTAATAAGCTGTTTGCAGAGGCTAAGAAAATGTTTCCTGGTGGTGTTCATTCACCAGTAAGAGCTTTTAAGTCAGTTAGTGGCTCTCCCCTCTTTATCACCAAAGGAGATGGCTGCCATATTACAGATGTAGATGGCAATAAGTTTCTGGATTTTTGCTGCAGCTGGGGGCCACTCATTCTGGGTCATAATAACAGCTATGTTAGAAAAAAAATAGAGAAGGCTCTTAAGAATGGTACTTCATTTGGGACTCCCTCTCCTTCAGGAAATAAGATTGGCAGACTGATACTGGATAATCACAAGTACTTGGATAGAATCAGATTTGTAAGCAGTGGGACTGAGGCGGTCATGTCAGCAATCAGATTGGCCAGAGGATATACTGGCAAAAACAAGATTATCAAATTTGATGGTTGCTATCATGGCCATGTGGATTCCCTGCTGGTAAAGGCGGGATCAGGACTGGCTACATTTGGCGTTTCTAGCTCTGCTGGCATTCCGCCAAGCTTTGCCAAGGAGACCATTGTACTGCCTTTAGCAGATATAAGTATGGTAGAAAAGACCATGAAGGCCAGTAAGGATATAGCCGCAGTCATTATAGAACCTATCCCAGCTAATAATGGCTTACTTCTTCAGGACAAAAGCTACCTAAAAGCTTTACGTAAGCTATGTGATAAGCATGGCATCTTATTGATTTTTGATGAAGTTATATCAGGGTTTAGAGTGGGATTTGAAGGCGCAGCAGGATATTACAAAATCAGGCCAGACCTACTGACTTATGGTAAGATTATTGGAGGTGGGATGCCTGTAGGTGCATTCGGAGGAAAGAGAAAAATCATGAATCATGTAGCACCAGAAGGTAATGTCTACCAAGCTGGTACGTTGTCCGCAAATCCAATAGCCCTCTCGGCTGGTATTGCTATGTTAGAAAAGTTACTGCAGAAGAATTTTTATGAAGATCAAGAGAAACGAACAGCCTTCTTTGTAGATGCTATCATGACCCATGTCAGGAAGAAAAAATATGCTTTTAATATCCAGCATATAGGTTCTATATTTTGGTTTGCTTTTTCGAAGAAGCGAATACAAGCTGCTGATGAGATAGATGCCAGTACTATGACTCTGTTCAAGAAGCTGCACGCTAGCTTACTTGATTCTGGTATCTACTTAGGTCCATCTGGTTATGAAGTAGGCTTCATTTCTACAGCCCATTCACGCAAATACTTGAAGCAAGGTGCTGCCACTATTTGCAAAATGTTGGATGAGATATTAGGATGAAATCCGTAAAGAAAAAATATCTTTTTCTACATGCTTTTGTCATGTGCTATCTGATAGCCGCATTTTCATGGTGGGCCATTCTGTTGTATAAAAAAAATGAGGAAGCTCATTTGCTAAAAACTGAATTGGCTACCTACAAAAAAGACGTAGAGGATTCAGACTTAATGGCAGATTATAATCGACAACGTAACATGATTATCAGTGAGGGCTTGGTATTTGGCATATCTATTCTCCTTGGTTTGTTACTTATCTTCAGAGCTTTTAGAAAAGAAAGTACATTCAATCAGCGGATGAATGATTTTCTATTATCAATCACGCATGAACTCAAGACACCGATTGCAAGTATTAAACTTGTGAATAAAACTTTGATGAGAGAAGGGTTAAGTCCAGATCAAAAACAATCCCTATTGGATACTGGGCAGACGGAGGTGCTTCGTCTAGAACAACAGGTCAATAACTTATTGACTGCTGCACAGATAGACGGGCAATACATCTATAATTATCAAGGCACTGACCTTGGTACTTTTATCCAAGACAAATCAGACAGTTATCATCGGAGATATCCTTCTGCTTCAATCACCTTTGAATTAGAAGAAAATCTGCAGTATAATATAGACAGGGAAGCATTCACTAAGGCTTTAGATAATCTTCTCAGTAATGCTATAAAGTATTCTGATGCTAGTCCTCAAATATTAGTCAGCCTGCAAAAAGTAAGTAATCAGATTATCATCAAGGTAAGTGATCAAGGTATCGGAATAAGTGATGATGAGAAATCTCAAGTGTGGAGAAAATTTTACCGCGTCGGACACGAAGAAACACGTGAGACCAAAGGCACGGGACTTGGATTATGGATAGTCCAATCGGTTGTAACTGCACATGGTGGTCATATTTCCGTAGAAGACAATAGACCTCAGGGATCTATATTTAGTTTAATTCTGCCAGTTATAACATGAATGTCCTAATAGTAGAAGACGAAGCCACTTTGCGCCAATTGGTCCAAATGAATCTGGACTTAGAAGGATATACGACGGACGTAGCCATGGACGGTGCTGAGGCCTTGGATAAAATCAGCAATGCGCATTATGACATCGTCATTCTAGATTTGATGCTTCCTAAATTATCAGGCATGGATGTCCTCTCTAGAATTAGATTACAACATGCAGACTTACCCGTAATTATTACCTCTGCAAAAGACACGTCATCGGACAGGATAAAAGGATTAAAAGAAGGCGCTGATGATTATCTAGTCAAGCCTTTTGAAATGGAGGAGTTGCTCATTAGGATTCAAAAATTATTGTCTCGTATTCAACCGCAGGTAGCAGCTGAGATAGAAGAATATCAATTTGGAAAAAATGGCATCAACTTCAGCACATTTATAGCCTACAATGAAAGAGAGTCATTCGAACTAAGTCCTAAGGAATGTCTCATTATGAAGTTTCTTATTAGTAAAAAAGGGCAAGTTGTTTCCCGACATGACTTACTCAAGAATGTCTGGGGTTATGATGTATTTCCTTCTACGCGGACTATCGATAACTTTATTTCCTCTTTGAGAAAAAGATTTGAGACAGATATCAAGAATCCAAGTCACATAATATCTGTGAGAGGTGTAGGATATAAGTTTATGGATGACTGAACGGTTCTGATTTATCAGAATGAAAGCAAGTAAATCTTGCTTTCAAGTGAAGGAACCTCAACATCAGTTGAGGATGGGAGGCAATAAACGGTTCTGATTTATCAGAATGAAAGCAAGTAAATCTTGCTTTCAAGTGAAGGAACCTCAACATCAGTTGAGGATGGGAGGCAATAAACGGTTCTGATTTATCAGAATGAAAGCAAGTAAATCTTGCTTTCAAGTGAAGGA
>CAZIMH010000194.1:0-6159 GCA_964540155.1 uncultured Saprospiraceae bacterium | reverse complement strand
ATACGATTACTTGTCAAGTTGATGTGCCAGCTACCTTTCAAGATTATATAGACAATTTTAGTTTCACTGAATTTTTAGATTGTTATCCTGAGACTGAAGTAAGATACCTAGATAACATAGACCCCGTATTGGCTTTTGGCCCCTGCGGAGGAAATGCCTCTGTGAGACCTTTGGTAGAATTATTAGGTCCCTGCTCTAATCGTTGTCCTGATATGGTTAGAGACATAAGCGATTATCTTGTCTTAGATACTTTCCAATCTGTTCTCATCTGTCCTCCTAACCCGCAAGCTCTTGACATCAGTAATCCCATGATTGATGATATCATCACTGACCTCTTAGATGATTTTACTCTAGATTTTATGTGCATGGAACCGGTAGTAACTAATGACTACTCTATGGATAACATTCAATTCGTATCCTGTAATCCAGATGATCTTACTATCACAATTAATGCAGAAGAGGAATGTTCTGACAATAGCAGTAGTTGTCAATTCAGAGTAGAAATAACGAACAATGTTCCCCCAGAAATAACATTCATTCCAGATACTTTAAAATTAGAGTGTGGCGCACCTGACAATGACGTGCTGGTAAATGATTGGTTAAGGATGGCACAGGCGCTTAGTTCACAAGGCATTGTCATAAATCTGAACAACACCAATGATATCATAAACAACATTACACATACCTTTGATTTCAATGTACTAGATGATCCTATCTGCAACATGGTTTTTGATATCACATTTGAAGCCTTCGATAATTGTAGCAGAAGTATTACCCAAAATGGTGTCATCATTATAGAAGACACACAGAGTCCTAGCGTTGTTTTCTGTCCTGCGGACCTACAAGTAAATGCAGATGACGCCAACAGATTCACGATAGTGGATGACTGGATTAATTCTTATGCCGCTATGGATAATTGCAATCCCAATCCAATAATATCCAACAACTTCGACAGTGGCATTCTTGGATTTAATTGTGGTAATGTAGATACGCTAATCACCTTCCTTGTGAATGATTTATGCAATGAGGTAGATTCATTAGAATGTACAGCCACCTTATCTATTATGGATAATGTCATGGACATCTTTTCGGGTGTACCTAATGACACGGTTATCCAGTGTGAAAATCCCGTAAACAGACCTGTGATAGAAGCATGGTTTGCAGGTATCTCTGCAGCCAACACCTTAGGTGTTCCTTTCACCGTAGCTAACGATATTGACTTTTTTGATGTTCAGTTCACAGATTGTACTGGAGAAGTAACTGTCACTTTCGAATTCGAAAATGATTGTGGCATTATGAGGGATACCACTGCTAGTATCAAAATCACCGATGACATACGTCCAACGATAGGATGTCCACAACCGATTACATTCGAAGGCAGCTTTGATGTAATAGAAGATGATATAGATGCTTGGCTGGAAACGGCTACTCCCATGGACAATTGTACTGCGACAAGTGGGAGAAATTTCAGTTCGAGATTGTTTGAGAATATTTGTGATACGGATACTGTGACGCAGCCTATTACCTTTTATGCGATAGATGGTTGCGGCAACATGAGTGAAAATAACTGCTCAGTAGATCTTACTATCATATCAGATAAATCTCCTCTAATAACTTGTCCCCCACAATTGACCTTAGAATGTGGTACACCTGGCATTTTAGATAGTATCGTACAATGGTTGACCTTTGAGGGTAGTAATTTTTCTGGCACCCCTATTTCAGCGACGAGCGACTTCAATCCGACTAACTTTAATGCTGTAGTCTGTGGAGAAAATACTGTGGTGACCTTTACTGTAGAAGACTTGAATTGCAATAGATCTACAAGTTGTATGTCTACGATAAGAATAGAAGACACCACTGCTCCAGAAATAGACTGCCCAGGAAATATCACTATAAATTCAACTGCTCCAGATGCGCAATTCTTACTGAATGATTGGATTTTTAGCACCTCATTTGGTGATAATGGTTGCAGCTCACCTGACTTTTTTACTGACCCTGTATTTGATCAGACCGGCGTGGATTTCTGTGATTTGCAAACCAGTTCTAATGTACAATTTACAGTGATAGATATGTGCGGTCTTCAGAATGCGTGCATAGGATTACTAACTATAAATAATGCGCCACCTACAATCAATTGCCCTACAAACAATTTGAATCTGGAATGTGGTGATATAAATAACGATGCACTTATAGCAGATTGGTTAGAAGAAACAACAGCGATGTCAAATGCATTGGATGATTTATCGACAGTGGTTTCCCATGATTTTAATACCTCTTTCGTAGATACTTGTTTTCAGTCTGTGCCCGTTGTCTTCACCGTGCAAGATAATTGTGGGACGGAGAATACATGTACAATGAACATTGTTCTTTCTGACACAAAAGCGCCAGTGGTCAACTGCCCTACGAATCCATTGAACTTGTTAGCAGGAGATACCTTAAAAATTCCAAAATTCGAAGCATTTCTAGAGCTGATTGCGATAGATGTAGAGGATTGTAATGAAGTGATTCTGACAGATGATTTTGATGAGAGCCAATTGGCTGGATTTAGCTGCGAAGAAGAAGACTTTGATGCACGATTGACTTTTACTGATGCGTGTGGATTGATATCCAATTGCCAAATAAAAATCAGCATTCAAAATAACATCCAAACTACCTTTATTAATTGTGTGCCAGGCGCAGATGATTTCACAGTAGAATGTGGTAATCCCAATTACGAATCAGAGATAAGAGAGTGGATGGCACTCGTAACCGCGGAAGATGTATTTGGGCTTGCTTTTCCTACGACACCTAATCTTGATTTTAGTAATCCAGAGTTATTTCAGTGCACTGGTTTAATTCCCATCACTTTTGAGCTTGTAGATTTGTGTGACAATTCACAGTCGTGTGCATTGAATTTATTCATAGAAGACAAAACGCCTCCTGAAATTATATCCTGTCCTTCAGATACTTCCTTCGTACTCGAGAGTCTTAGTTTTGACAATGATGTAGACACTTGGCTCCAGACAATAGAAAGTAGAGATAATTGTATCTCAAACCTATCAACGGATGACTCATATACAAGAATAACGTCTTTGGCTATGTGCCAAGCTTCAGAGGATGTTTCTGTGGTTTTCACTGTGCTAGATGGTTGCAGCAATACAACAAATTGTTTGTCTACGCTGACTGTGACTACAGATAGAGTACCTACGATTAGCTGTCCGGGCAACCTTACTGTAGAATGTGGAGATTCAGATAACCCAATGATAATCAATAATCATATTAGTTCAGTCGAAGGACTTGATCCTGATGGAAATAATTTAAACCCAGATTTCACTTTCGACATAGCAGAACTACAAGCCTTTGATTGCGAGGGTGTGATACCCATTTTGTTTACTATAGAAGACAATTGTAATATACAAGATACCTGTTCGCTACTTATTATCTTAGAAGATACGACAGCACCAACTGCCATCTGTCCTACACCGATAACTGTAAACTCTACTGATCCTGATGGAAGTATGATTATGCAGGATTGGATAGATAGCTTCACGACTTCTGACAATTGCTCAGATCCGTTAGAGGAGATACAAAATGGTGTTTCAGTGCCTACCACTCTATGTAACTCTGAAGAGGAGATGAACATAGAATTCTATGCTGAAGACGCATGTGGTCTGAGAGATACTTGTATAGCAACAATTACTGTCAACAAAGCAGCCCCTGAAATAACTTGTAATAATAACCTTGCTATCCAATGTGGAGAAGATGGGAATGATATGGTTATAGAGGCATGGTTAAATAGTATTACTGCTACTAATAATAACGGGAATATTATCCCTATAACGGATGACTTTATACAAGCTAATTTTGATAATGCTTGTGAAAATGAAGTCATAGTCACCTTTACTGCTATAGACGAGTGTGGTGAACCTAGTGTAGATTGTTTACAAACAATATCTCAGGTAGATACGATTGCCCCTGCTATTACACTTTGTCCTCAGTCAATAGTTTTTGATGTAGAAGAACCCAATCTTATGGCATCTGTCACAAACTGGAGAGAAGGATTCTCCGCCATGGATCTATGTAATACAGCGATGACCTCTGATGATTTCAATTTAAGCATAGATGCATTTGATTGTGGATCTGCACAAAATGTGATATTCACTGCCATCGACGAATGCGGTAACACGAATACAGATTGCTCGGCCAACATATCTTTTGAAAACAGGAGAGACGTAGCCATAATGTGTCCTGAGCCTATACAAGTGAATTGTAATGAACCTGGAAGTTTGATTGATGTTCAGGATTTCCTTCTGGACTTTGTACCTATATCTGAGGACCCTATTTTTGAAGTAACCAATGATATAGATATAGACAATCTACCATTAGATTGTTCTGATGTTATCACACAACCAGTAACTATTACGCTGGTGGATAACTGTGGCAACACAGATGAATGCACCACCAGCATAGAATATCTCCCTGCTGCTAATGTCTTTATTCCTAACATATTCAATCCTTCTCTTGGAGGTGATGATGCTTTCTTCGCGATTAGGACCAATATAGCTGTTCAGGAAATAGAGTCTATGCGTATCTACAGTCGCTGGGGAGATTTGATGTTTGAAAGGGAAAATTTTGATCCTAATGCTGAACAAGGTTGGAATGGAAGAAATAGATTCGGCAAGCATGTTCAGGGTGTGTACACTTATAGAATTGTGTTTCAGGATATCTTCGGCAACCCATTTGAAGAAATAGGGACTTTGACCCTGCTCTAGCACACCTCAAACTACGTAAATACAAGTCCTTCTAGTTCGGTTGAATAATCAATAGCTGATTCTTTATCGTAGTTAAAATTTCAGGTTATCCACATTCTGTGGACAAGGACAGTTTACCTCCCTAATACTTAATTCAATTCGCTTATATTTGCCACCGATTTTATAAAAAAAGACCTGCCCTAGTATGCCTCTAGACCCGTCTATCAAGTCCGTCCTCATAATAGGTAGCGGACCCATTATCATAGGTCAAGCCTGTGAATTTGACTATTCGGGAACGCAAGCTTCCCGATCTCTACGTGAAGAAGGAATAGAAGTCAGCCTAATCAACTCCAACCCTGCAACCATCATGACTGATGAGATTACTGCAGATTATATCTACTTGAAGCCGCTCACTGTCCAGAGTCTGAGAGAAATCTTGGAGGAGAGACAGATAGATGCCGCCCTAGCCACTATGGGTGGACAAACGGCCTTAAACTTGGCTATAGAAGCAGGCAAGCAGGGCTTATGGAAAGAATTTAACACCAAACTTATAGGTGTAGACTTAGAAGCGATAGAACTTGCCGAAAACAGAGATGAGTTCAGAAAGCATGTGATCAAGCTTGGCCTTTCTGTAGCGCCATCTTTTATTGCCAATTCCTTTTTAGAAGGTAAAGATGCCTCACAGAAAATAGGTTTCCCACTCGTAATAAGACCTTCCTACACATTGGGGGGTACTGGCGGTGGTTTCGTCATGGAAGAGAAAGACTTTGATGAGGCGCTCAGAAGAGGTCTTAATGCCTCACCTACCCACGAGGTTCTTGTGGAGAGGGCTGTATTGGGATGGAAGGAATACGAACTGGAGCTACTTAGAGATAATAATGACAATGTGGTTATTATCTGTACAGTAGAAAATCTAGACCCAATGGGTATCCATACTGGGGATAGTATAACTGTAGCGCCAGCGATGACCTTATCTGACAGAGCCTATCAGGAGATGAGAGATCAGGCCATCTTACTGATGAGAAGCATGGGTAATTTTGCAGGAGGATGCAATATTCAGTTTTCTGTTGACCCAGAAACTGAGCATATAATCTGCATAGAGATAAACCCTAGAGTATCGCGGTCCTCTGCCTTGGCGAGTAAAGCTACAGGCTACCCTATTGCAAAGATTGCAGCTAAATTAGCCTTGGGATATAATCTAGATGAGCTCAAAAACCAAATTACAAAAACCACTTCTGCTTATTTTGAGCCAACCTTAGATTATGTAATTGTCAAAATGCCGAGATGGAATTTTGATAAGTTTTATGGCTCTGACCATACCCTGGGACTGCAAATGAAATCTGTAGGTGAGGTCATGTCTATCGGCCGAACATTTACGGAAGCGTTACAAAAGGCATGTCAATCTCAAGAAAACAATCGGTCTGGTTTA
>CAZIMH010000193.1:0-6167 GCA_964540155.1 uncultured Saprospiraceae bacterium | reverse complement strand
CTGCCTGTCATTCATTATCCTAAAGACTCAGGCTCATTTCCAGCTTTGCGAGACTTTATGGCAAAGTTTGACCCACATGCTACAGGGTCTGTATGGAAGCCAATCCACGAAAAGGAATGTATTCCCTTTAAGAGTGGTTATGAAATAATGGCCATCAGAAATAATCACATCCCTGCGCCGCCAGACATAGATAAGAGTTTCAGCTTTAAACTATATGCTACCAAGAAAAAGCTTAAGCCAGAATTCAGGCATCTCAGTAATGAGGAGATTAAACAAATAGTGCAAGAGAAAGGCAGAGATATTCTCACAACTCAAGTTAAGACTAACGTATTAAGTTACTCTGGAGATACCCCTGTAGAAAATTATCAGCGGTGGGACCAGTCAAAAATTCTCATACACGAAGCCACCTTTATCAATGAAGAGAATGTCAAAATCAATGACGCCGCCTATGGTAAGCACTCGACCTTACAACAAGTGATGGAAATGCTCGCAGAAATCACCGTGGAGAAAGTCATCCTGACACATTTTTCTACACGCTACTCTAAGCTGCAAATCCAAGAAGCCATACTCGAACAGATAAAGGCCTATAATATCAAAGTGCCGATTTATGTTATATATCCTGGTGAGATTAATAGAGATGTATTGGCCTCAGAACCTATTAATAATTAATCCGCACTACAAGTGAAAAAAATAGCTTGGGCACTAATTTCTATATTTATAATCTTGGCTGCGATGGCATTAAAACCATTAGCTATTGGAAAAGAAGAAAAAGCCATTTCCATCTCTGGGGTCATAAGCCAAGTATATGGGACTGGTGGATATGATGTCGTTTTCGTCCTAGATAATTCTCCGAAAAAATACTACATCAATCGTGGTCTGGAAAATGGTCTAGAATTAGATAACTTGCAAAAATTAATAAATCAAGAAGTGACCATTAAATATCCGAAATATTGGACGCCACTTGATTGGAACAATAGCATAAGACACTTGTCTAAATTGGAACACAAAGAAGTTGTCATCTATACAGAATTTTAAACTATATCTGACATCACATGAAAATTATACTCAGCAGAGATTTTACTTCAGATGCTAGAAAATCACACTTCATAGATATGACGTCGTGGTTTGCTTCTTATCAGTTAGATAAAATAGAACCATTCCTCCATGAAGAAGTAGAATGGTCACTTGTGGGTGATCAGCCCATCTCCGGTCGTGCGGCTTTTCTTAAAGCACTGAGTAAGATGCAGGAGACTAAAGCCAAAGAGTTATATATAAATCAGGTCCTTATAGATGGTAGTCATGTGGTCATCTCAGGAGAAATGTCGATGGATGATCACTCAAAATATAGCTTCATAGACATTCATACACTGGTCAGTCACCAGTCAAATATCACCGCCCATATACTATCTTATGTTATTTTGCTAGCAGACAAATAGCTCAATTTTTGCCTCAAATTCCTTGAATTATTAGTCCTAATGGGAAATTTTATGTGCTTTCATTGCAAAATCTAAAATTAAAAAGGGCATATTCACTATGCAAAAAAGCTAAAAACAAGATAGTTTCACTTGCATCCCTTTAAAAACCCAGTCTCAGCCTAATCTCCCCAGATTTTAAGAAAGCTAAAAATTAGTAATCAAACATATTTTTTACCAATAAACTCACAGTATGAAAAAACTCATTAATTACTTTGGAGTTTTAGTGATTGCCCTGATAGCCAGTACAGGTGTCACTAATGCTCAGCAAGTCATTTCGGGAACAGTGATGGACAATAGCAATATACCTGTTATTGGTGCTTCTATACTTGTCAAAGGGACCAGTATAGGTACCTTGTCAGATATAGACGGCAGTTACTCCATCTCCGTACCAGATGGATCCACAGAGCTTGAAATAAGCTACCTTGGATTCGGAACCCAAACCGTCAACATTGCAGACGGGACCTATGGGACTATTATTATGCAAGAATCGTCCAACTTTCTGGATGAAGTAGTCGTAACCGGCCTCGCTACCACGATCAAGAGATCCAACCTTGCAAACGCCGTCGCTTCTATCAGCGCTAAGGAGCTGACTGGTGTCACTCCTCAAAACACCATAGATGGTGCTTTGTATGGAAAATTTAAAGGTGCTGACATTAGAGCCAATTCTGGAGCGCCAGGTGGTGGATTTTCTATTAGACTTAGAGGGGTTACCTCTGTATTCCTTAACCAGCAGCCTCAGTATATCATAGATGGTGTCTATCTAGATAACTCATCTATATCTCTAGGAACAGATATCGTAACTGCTGCTGCAGGGGGTGGTAATACATCTACTAACCAAGATGATGCTTCTAACAGAATAGCAGATTTGATTCCAGAAGATATCGAATCAATAGAAATTCTAAAAGGTGCTTCTGCCGCTGCTATATATGGTGTCGGTGGTGCTGGAGGTGTGGTTGTTATCAAGACTAAGTCTGGCAATTACAACCAAGCAGCCAAAATTAATTTCTCACAGACAATAGGATTTAGTTCGCCAACTAATTTACTGGGAGACAGAGGATGGGATGCTGCCTTAGTAGAGGAAGTATTCGGTCCTGACGAGCGCGCCTTATTTGATGCGAATGGTGTAACTGATTACGAGAGAGAATTATATGATAACAAACCTCTACAAACTATCTCTTCCATATCAGTTAGCGGTGGTGGTGCAAAGTCAAAGTACTTTATTTCTGGCACCTATAGAAACCAAGGTGGTTTAGTAGATAACACTGGTTATGAGAAAGCATCTTTAAGAGCTAATGTCTCTACCAAAATTACTGATAGATTAAAATTTGATTTAACATCGACTTACATCTTTGCAGATGCAGATAGAGGACTATTTAATAACTCTAACGCGAATACTACGGTAGGTTATGCACAGGCATTTACCAGACCATGGGATGTATTACAACCTGATGCGAATGGAAACTTCCCTGCCAATCCAAGAGTAGGGTCCAATGTATTAGAAACAATTGAACTTACAACGAACGAAGAAAGAGTCAATAGATTCTTTGGAAGTGGAACGCTAACTTATAGCATTCTACAAAGAGATAATCAGACACTTAAAGCTGGATTAGAAGTAGGATTAGATCAGTATACCCTTAGAACAAGAGGTATCTTCCCTCAATCTCTATCTTTCTTTAGAGATCCTTCATCACTTAGAGGTGCTTCTGTAGCAGGTACTGGATTCAATAACAGAACCAATATTTCTGGGTACTTAGTACACAGTTTCTTCACAGATAACAATATTAATTTCAGAACGCAGGTAGGTGCTATCCAATTAAACAGTGACCAGAATGTGCTTAGAATTATATCTTCTGGTCTCAATGGTTCTCAGACCAACATTGACCAGGCAGAAAATAGTTCAGTAAGCCAGAACATAGAGACAGAGGTTATCAAGGGTGTATTTGCACAGGAGGAGATTAATTATGATGACAAAGTCATTTTGACTCTAGGAATTAGAGGAGATAAGTCCTCTAATAATGGAGACCCTAATGAGATATTTTGGAATCCTAAAGCAAGTCTTGCTGTCAATATTCATGAGCTGACAGACCTTGGAAATACGATATCGCAGCTGAAGCCAAGATTTGCCTTTGGTCAATCGGTGAGATTTGCTGGATTTGCAGATAGATTTAATGCCCTTAATCCAGGACAAATATTAGGTAACGCTGGATTGTTTACTACTGGCTTAAGAGGTAATCCAAATGTAGACCCAGAGACTCAGACAGAAGTAGAGTTTGGTGTAGACTTAGGACTATTCAATAATAGATTATTGCTTAACGGTACATTCTATACCAAAACGATAGATGACCTTTTATTGAGAGCACAGGTGCCTGCATCTAGTGGATTTACTTCACAGGTTGTAAATGCCGGCGAACTTCGAAACAGAGGAGTAGAGTTAGGATTAGAAGCAGAAGTTGTGTCTACCGATAATATTTCTTGGGCTACTGGCCTTAACTGGTGGAGAAACAGATCTGAAGTAACAAGATTAGATATCCCTGCTTTTAACACTGGTGGATTCGCAGCATTCTTAGGTGTAGGAAGAATACAAGAAGGTGCAAGTGCGACACAGTTAGGAGGTTCTATAGACCCATCTACATGTAACACGCCTGATGATTGTACTAATGTGGATCCAGAAGGTGATGGATTCCAGGCTTTTGGAGATATTGAAGCTGATTTCAATTTAGGTTGGACTAACAGTTTATTGATAGGCGGTAACATAGAGATTAACTGGTTACTGCACTGGAAACAAGGTGGTGATGGTATAAACTTGAGTACCTTACTTTATGACTTGGGTGCTGTAACATGGGATTTTGATGATACTACACTTGACCCTACTGGAGAATTATCTAATGGAGATTTCAGATTAGCTGCTTTGGGTACACATCCAGATGTATATATAGAAGATGCAGGTTATTTGAGACTAAGAGAGATAGGAGCTTACTATACAATTCCAGGAGAGAATATTTCATGGGCAGAGAATATTAGATTTGGTATATCAGGTAGAAATCTGATAAACCTATTTGGCTATAACAGCTATGACCCAGAGGTATCTAACTTTGGAAATAATGTCTTGATTAATTCAGTGGAAGTAACACCATACCCTGCGAGTAGAAATGTCAACCTCCACCTTAACGTCACATTCTAAAATTAAATCAATGAATAAATTAATATTAATTGGATTATTAGTAGGCTTCATTGGCTTAACATCATGTGACGTAGATGAAGTACTTAATCCTAATTCCCCTACAGTAGAAAGTTTCGAAAACGGGGCTACAATAGCAGACTTACAATTATTAGCTAACGGACTACAAGCTGTAATCAGAGAAGATATGGAATTCCATTTCTGGACGACAAATATGCTTGGCCGTGAATACTATGATCTTAGAGGAACAGACCCTAGATATACGACTGAGTTATTAGGTAGAAATGGTGGTGCATTGGACAATGCAGGTTTCCTTACAACAAGAACGTATTTTGGCAGATACCGATCTATTCGAAATGCGAACTTATTGAAGACTGCTGTAGCCAATACAGTTGCGACATTAAGTGCTTCTCAGTCAAATGCGCTATTGGGTTATGCCAATACGATTATTGGATATGAGTTGTTATTAGAAGCAACGAGACAGTTTGAAAATGGTATAAGAATCGATGTAGAAGATGTAGAAAACTTAGGACCATTCTCAGCTGGATATCAAGATGCTTTAAGTCAGATTCAAGGTATTCTGGACGAGGGCTTTGGCCAACTAAGTGGTAGTGATGAAGATGTTGTATTCCCATTAGCGGGTATGGACATTCCTGCATCTGACACACAAGCACTTGCTCAGTTCAATAGAGCATTAGCTGCGAGAATTGCCTTATACCAAGGAAATTCTGGAGGTGCCTTAACCGCTTTGAATGCTTCATTCTTTGATTTGGCAGGCGACTTAAGTACAGGTGCTTACTATAGCTTCGGCGGCGCGACAGGTAATGATAGAGCTAATCCTCTTTTCTATGTACCAGGTGTAGATAACTATATGGCGCATCCTGAATTTATAGCTGATGCTACAGCTGGCGATTCTAGAGTAGCTGCTAAAGTAATGGACACAGGTACGCCTATAGAGATAGATGATTTATCTGGACAGTACTTAGTGACGCTTTATGAGAGTAATTCATCACCTGCTGTTATGATCAGGAACGAGGAATTAATTCTCATCTATGCTGAAGCTAACATTGGCTCTAATAATGATGAAGCAATCAATGCAATTAACATTATCAGAAATGCGGCTGGCATAGGAGACTATACTGGTGGTACTGGTAGTGCTGAGCTATTGGATGAAGTCTTGTATCAAAGAAGGTACTCTCTATTCGGTGAAGGACATCGATGGATAGACCTTAGAAGAACGGGTAATTTAGGCCGGATAGCTTTAGACAGAGATGGAGATATTGTACATACACAATTCCCTAGACCTGCATCTGAACTAGAGTAAAGCAAATAAATAAATCGATTTAAATAATTAAAGGGAGTCTGTTAATTCAGGCTCCCTTATTTATTTCTCGTTACTAGATAAATGGTTGAATATCTGACCGTTACAACTTTATAACTAATCGGATTTATCCCTCCTCTTCTTTTAAAATTGTCTTCTTTACCAATCTCTATTCCATGCCCAATATCTCCTT
>CAZIMH010000192.1:0-6184 GCA_964540155.1 uncultured Saprospiraceae bacterium | reverse complement strand
TGCCCCATTAAATAGTGCTAATAGTAGGTGACTTAATAATTCAGAAAATGAGAATATTATACTATTGAAGCAAATAACATTGAGTTTATGAAAATCTATCCCTTCCGTCGATAAATCTTATTAGAAAAATAATTGTGCAAAGTTCACAGAAGCAAATGTTAAATTTCGTACTTTTGTTAAAGTTCTTGGACAAAGTAGATCCAACTCCAATATCGTGATGAATTTCCGATTATAATGGTCTAAGAATTTGTATAAATCAAGAAAGCACTTCCACTACCTATTTCTGTATGGAGAAGCGCATATTACATCAGTTCATAGATAACATCGCCCTATATGTATGGTGGAAAGATTTGGATTCCATTTTTCTTGGCTGCAATAAGAATATAGCTAATTACTTAGGCCTAAAGCATCCAAAAGAAATAATTGGAAAAACCGATTTCGACATTTTAGAAAATAGAGAGGAGGCAGAATTTGTTCGGAAAGTTGACCAAGAAATAATTTCATCTGGAAGACCTCAACTTAATTTTGAAGAATACTTGACTATGTCAAATATAGGGAAGAGATGGTTGTCCACATCCAAAATACCCTGGCGAGATAGTGACAATAAAATTATAGGAACCATAGGCTGGTTTAATGATATTACTGAATTTAAGGAGATGCAAATTAAGATAGGTGAAAAAAATGAGAGCCTACTGAAATATAGCATGCAACTCAAAGAAGCAAATAAGAATCTTGAGCTTGCTAATGTAGAATTAGAACAATTTACGTATGCGGCTTCTCATGATTTAAAATCACCTATCAGAAACATGATTAATTTCATTTCGCTTCTGAAACGTAAAGAAGAAAACAATTTTGGTGAGGAGTCAGCTAATTATATAGATATCGTAGATAAGTCTGCCAATAGAATGATAAGAATCGTAGATGATATACTTCTATATGCAAAAACAAGCGCTAGACGGATGGTGTCAGAATATGTAGATATTAACAAAATTGTACATGAAAAACTCCTCGACTTACAGTCTGAGATAGAAGCCAAATCAGTAGAACTAACATTAAACCTACCACCCAATCCAATAATAGCTTATCCCCACCTCATTGGATTAGTGTTTTGTAATTTGATATCAAATGGTATAAAATTCAATCAATCGCAAAATCCTATAATCGAATGCAACTATAGTGAAGGGAAAGATTTCTGGCACTTTAGTGTAGAGGATAATGGCATTGGCTTTGACTTAAAATTTGCTGAAGAAATCTTCAAGCCTTTTAAAAGATTGGTGGGAGAAACAATAGAAGGATCAGGTCTTGGGCTCTCTATTTGCAAAAGAGTCGTAACGCTTCATGGAGGAGAGATTTATGTAGAAAAAAATGAAAAAGGAAATACTGTCTTTAAGTTTTCGATTTCAAAATCTCTCTAAATTCAGAAATAATTTAAGGCATCAAATGAAGCAATTAAACATTATAATATTTCTAGTAATCTAATTCAACGCAATAGCTCAAGTAAAACAGGACACTAAATTATACATTGAATTTAAGCAACTAGATAGCATATTCTTTGAACGTGGTTTCAATCACTGCGATTTGGCATACCTCGAAAATCATATTGCAGAAGCAAATTCAGAACAAATTAAATACTTAGTGAGTTGAAAATGCCTGAGTGGTATTAGATAATCTGCCATGCCTCTCTAAATATTAGATTGTATTTAATTCTACATTTTGAAAACTGATAAAGAACATATAAATACTACCTGCCCACATTGCGGGACCAAGATGAGCTGCTCAGCAGATGCAAACTGCTGGTGCTATGAACTGCCTCATATCGCACTAGATGAACTGGATTCAAGTTGTCTTTGTAGATCCTGCCTCCTCAAAGAACAAGCACTCAAGGTCAATCAAGGCCTCCCCCTCTCTCCAGAAGTCAAGTTACAGATTATGAGCCTAGGGTCTCCTCAGACAGCAATGGCGGACATAGATTATACTATGGAAGGTGGACTCCTCGTCATGACCAGATGGTTTCTACTCCGACGTGGACATTGCTGTGAAAATGGCTGTCGTCACTGCCCTTATTCTGAGGACTAATTGTAGCTTTGCGGACTAATTTAGGATTCGAATGGATAATAAGCAGATACAAGCCTTAGTAGAAAAAGTCATCCCGATAGCAAAAAAAGCAGGTGAAAAAATTATGGACGTCTATAAGGACGAAGCCAGCTTTAACGTAGAGAGTAAAGATGACAATTCGCCCCTGACAAGAGCTGACAAAGAGGCCAATGAAATTATATGTAATCACCTAGAGCAACTCACCCCACGTCTCCCTATCATCTCTGAAGAGAACAAGGAGATACCTTATGAGCAGCGTAAAGACTACGACTACTGCTGGATGGTAGACCCCTTGGATGGGACCAAAGAGTTTATCAAAAGAAATGGAGAATTTACTGTCAATATCGCCTTGATAGGTCACAATAAGTCTGTAGGTGGTGTCGTCTATGCCCCAGTACTAGATAAAATGTATTATGCCAGTCAGACAAATGGGGCCTTTCTAGTTTATAAAGGGAAGACCACTAAACTATATTCGACTTACTTTCATCCTGACGAAAAGGCATTGTCTATCGTTTGCTCCCGCTCTCACCTTAATGAAGCCACCCAAGCATTCATAGATGATTATAGGGATCCAATAAAGGTATCTAAGGGCAGTTCTCTTAAGTTTCTGATCCTTGCATCCGGAGAAGCCCAACTGTACCCTCGCTTGGCACCTACGATGGAATGGGATACCGCTGCAGCACACATCATACTAGAAGAAGCTGGCGGCCAAATTTTAAGAGCAGATAACGGCTCACCTCTAGACTATAACAAAAAAGATCTCCTTAATCCTCATTTTATTGCTAGTGGTCATCTTCTAAGTTAAAACCTATTAGGAGTTTAACTTATATTTGTTTACTGAAAAATTCCAAGTATGCCCTCTTTCCAAGCAGAGATCATTGATAGAGCAATACTTTTTGGAAATCCTACCATTGCTGGTGCCCAAATTAGTCCAGACGGCCATTATATTTCCTTCATCAAGCCCCTTGATGGACTGATGAATATATGGGTCAAGAAACTTGATGACCCCTTCGAAGCGGCCCTGCCAGTCACTAACGACCGGGAGCGACCTGTCAGAAGTTACTTCTGGAGTAGGGATAGCAAGTATATCCTCTATGTTCAAGATAAAGGTGGGGATGAGAACTTCCACCTCTACTCTATCGACCCCAAAGCGGCAAGCAAGGACACCATTCCTCCCGCCAGAGATATATCTGACTATGGAAATATAAGAGCTATTATATATAGTCTACCAAGAAATAAACCAGATACGATTATCCTTGGTATTAATGATCGTGATCCTGCTTGGCATGATTGCTATGAAGTATCTATAGCCACTGGAGAAAGACAACTCATTTATGAGAACAGTGAAAAGTTATCTGCATTCTACTTTGACTTGGAAGGCAACTTAAGGCTCACGGCACGTTCTACTTCTGATGGAGGAAGTGAAATCTTAGAAATCAAAGAAAATGGCTTAGCAAGCATACTGACCGCCAGCTTGGAAGAATCTATAAGTCCGCTAAAATTTAAGGATACTGATCACTTTTATTTTATGTCAAATGTAGGTGAGGTCGATCTATCAGGACTTTATCTATACAATCTAAAGGAGGGCTCACAAGCACTTCTAGAGTCTGACCCTGAAAATCAGGTGGACCTACACAATGTATCCTTCTCCAAGCTTACACAGGAACTCATAGCGACCATCTACATCGGAGATAAAAAGAGAATCTACTGGAAGAGTGAAAATCATCAGCAGGATTACGAATACTTACAAAGTCAATATCCTGGTGCTGAACTCAGTATCACCTCCATGACCAAAGATGAATCCAAATGGCTATTCTATGTAAATAATGATACTGATCCGGGAACAGCTTATCTCTATATAAGAACCACCAAAGAGATAAAGTATCTCTATACACCTAGGCCAGACCTACCCACTGAACATCTGGCACCGATGACACCCGTTCGGTATAAGTCTTTGGACGGATTAGAAATACCCGCCTATTTGACTTTACCTAAAGTAGAAGGAGATGAGTTGCTGCCAGCAGTGATTTTTGTACATGGAGGACCGTGGGCAAGGGATTACTGGGGGTATAACAGTTTTGCGCAGTTTTTGGCCAATCGAGGCTATGCCACCTTGCAGGTCAATTTTCGAGGATCTACTGGATACGGCAAAGCCTTTCTCAATGCCGCCATTAATCAGTGGGGAGAGAAAATGCAAGATGACCTGACTGCAGGGGCAAAGTATCTGACAGAGTCTGGCATCGCTGATCCCAAAAGAATTGCTATTGCAGGAGGTTCATATGGAGGCTATGCTACACTGGCTGGGCTGACATTTACCCCCGAGGTATATGCGGCAGGGGTATCTATCGTAGGACCCTCTAATCTTTTTACCTTATTAGACACCATCCCGCCTTATTGGGAATCAGCTAGAGCTATGTTTCACAAGCGAATGGGAGACCCTAACACTGAAGAAGGTAGAGCACAACTAAAAAGACAATCTCCATTTTTCCATGCAAAAAATATAAAAGCACCTCTAATGGTGGCACAAGGAGATAATGACCCTCGTGTAAAGACTTCTGAGTCAGACCAAATTGTCATTGCCATGAGAAAACTAGGCCTCCCTGTCACCTATCTTAATTTTCCAGACGAAGGTCATGGCTTCGCCAATCCAGATAACAATATGGCATTCATAGCCGCTATGGAGAAGTTTCTTGCTGCCCATATTGGCGGAAGGTATCAGGATGAAATCTCACCTAAATTGGAGAAAATAATAGATAAAGTAACTGTAGATGTAGAAGCGTTAGAGATGCCAATGATAGCATCCCAAGAGATGTTGGATAAGGAGATTCCACAAATATCCAAAGACATCAATAGTGCCACATACATATATGAGTTAAGTTTGGATATGGGAGGACAACTCGTGGATTTCGAATTAGAACGGAAGATAGAGGTAGAAGGAGATATGCTCACACTCACTGACAGTTCTGCGAATGAGGGTAGTCCGATGAAGGATTCATCCACGGTCATTATGCCTTCATTTAGAGCACGGACAAGAGACTTTAACCAAGGACAATTATCCACCAGTTATAAGGTAGAAGATAATCATATCACTGGAGAAGTAGATATGGACGGATCTAAAGTGCCGTTAGATGTATCAGCTGAGAAGCCCTTCCTGATTGATGGGCCTTCACTAGACACTTATCTCTGCTTGCTGCCTCTAGGAGAAGGATATAAAACACTAATCAACGTTTTTGACTCTATGAATCAACAATTTCAGGATTACATATTTTCTGTAATCCAGGAGGAGATGGTTCTCGGTGTTAAATCATATCGATGCCTGCTCAAAAGTATTACTGGAAGTGAAAAATCACAGACTATCTGGGTTTCTATCTCGAGTCATCCTTTTATGGTCAAAAAGACCTCAGTCATCAAAGAAATGGCAGGCGCTCACTTAAATATTGAATTTAAAAGAATGGGGCCTTTGGATGATAAATCTGACCAGCTAACTTAAACGAGTAGTCGTAGAAACTGGTGTTGGCTATAACTAAATCTAGGCGTTGTAAATCCCAAGTCTCTTTACTTAAAAAGCAGAAATTAAAAAAGGGCACACTGTATAAGCATGCCCTTTTTCATTTTATCTTACAACTAAAGATTACTCACATTGCTGGAAGAAGAAGTGATTACCACAAGTTTTCATGAAGTGGATATTACAAACATTCTTTCCTCTAATTTTAAATGCTTCCAAATCTCTAGCGTTTGATGGATCTAATTTTCTGTGTACCGTCTCGTGAGTTCTCAAAGTACCCATATTTCCAGATACCCCTCTAGGTACTCTTTCATCTACAATATCTCCTGCTGTCACATCTGACCATCCTCCCTCAAATCCTAACTGTGTAGCTACTGTATTAAGAAAACGTCTATCTCTAGGTGAATTCTTATAGCTTGTATTCAGCTTATTATAGAATGACGTTGGATTCAATCCATGACAATCACCGTACTCAGGAGCAAGCCCAAGCTTGGTTAATGTTTTTGGCGCTGGTCCTGAAGGAATCTTAAACATCGGATGCGTCAAGTCAGAGCAATTACATACTGGCGCCGGTGGTGGCGGTGG
>CAZIMH010000191.1:0-6190 GCA_964540155.1 uncultured Saprospiraceae bacterium | reverse complement strand
CCATCCTTTGATAAATAGCTAACCTCTTCTATATGAAGCTAAGTAGCAAGCGTTTTCTCAATATCCAATCTTACGACATTAGCTAAGAGGTAGTGAATAAGAGGCTGATAGATAGGGTCAACAGTGATGACGCTAAGTGCTGGAATGCCCAGATGATCGTACAGAATTTGGGTATTAGGTAATCCCTCGAAACTTTCCAGGATGAAAAAGTTTGATTTCCCTTTTTGTGCCTGTCTTAGTAAGTTTATAGAGTTTCTTGCATCTGCGACCGTGTCCAAGATAAAGTAATCGAGATATGGATGTAGATAGGTTTCTAATGTGCTTCTGTACTCGTCCTTACACTGTATTATATCTGATAAAACTGGTTTTTTGGTTTTCCATGATTGATATAGGAATTTGGAGGAGTCAGGAAAACCTTCCATATTATTGAGCATGTCCTCTAGCAGATTTAGCTCATTGTTTTGAGCATCCATCTTTCGGTGAGTTGCGATTAAATTCTCTCTGCTGACAGCAATTTCCTGATTCAACTTTCTTGACCTATTCGCTCTAGCTTGTTTTTCTTCAGATAGTCTATTCAGTTTCTGAGTTATGTCATGTAATGACTTAGAAGTATTGGTTAATGATGAATTTAGATTAGAATATTCTGATCTCAATCTTGTTACATCAGATAGAATGTTTTGAATATTACTTTCAAAATTATCTGATTGGGACTTGATTTCGATAATGCTCTTCTCTAATTCAAATCTTTTATCCTCTAATGCTTTAAGTTCGTCTAGGTAAGATGAATTTTCACCTTGAATAGCTAATCTTCTTTGTTCTATTTCGTCAAATTTTGACTTCCAATTTTCAAAATTGGCCTTGTAGTCAGCGCTTTTCGAATTGAGTTCAGCTAATTGAGTTTCCTTACCCGATAACTCATTGATAAGAAGACTTTTTGTTTCTTGAAACTCAACTTCATTCTTCTTTATCCTTTCTAGATTTTGAAGAATGAATGATTTGTTCTGCTTGCCTATGGCAAGGTTGCTCTCTTGTTTTCTAATCGTTTCTATTAAGTTGCCAAATCCTCTTTGCTGTTCAGTCAGCATCTTTTCATTGTCCAGGCTGTCCTTCTTGATTTGTTCTATCTCTGCTTCTAAAGTATGGATATCTCTAGTATGCCCACTATGTACTTCTAGAAGCGCATTCATTTTTGCTTTTAAAGTTGTTTCTTTAGAGATTGACTCTTTCTGAGAATAGACTGCTTTTTGGATACTCAGCGCTTTGTAGGTGTCCTTGAGCTCGTAATATTTCTTTGTTCGCTTAGCTTGTTTTTCGAACTTTTTAAGATTGGCCTGTAACTCAAATAGGATATCCTCTATCCTATCCAGATCACCTTGTGTATTTTTCAGTTTGAGGAGTGTCTCTCTCTTTCTAGTTTTATATTTAGAGATGCCAGCACCCTGCTCGAACATTTTCCGTCTGGCATTATCCTTATCTGATAATATGTCATCCACCATGCCCAGTTCTATGATGGCGTAGCTATTGGATCCGATTCCTGTATCTAAGAATAAGTCTCTAATATCTCTGAGTCTACAAGTCACATCATTTATCCGATATTCAGATTCATTTGTGTCATATAATATTCTAGAGACTTTAATAAAATCGTATTCTAGTGGGATTAGATTTTTCGAATTTTCAAAGGTTAGGGAAACCTGAGCCATTCCAGCTTTCTTTTTACTCTTGGTACCATTAAAGATGACGTCCACCATCTTTTCTAATCGGAGTTCTTTACTTTTCTGTTCTCCTAATACCCATCGGATGGCATCTACTATATTCGACTTTCCGGACCCATTTGGACCTACTATGCCTATTACTTCATCATTGAAGTGAATGGTGGTTTCGTTCCCAAAACTCTTAAATCCTTTTATATGTAGACTTCTTAACTTCACAGTGGAGCAAATATAGTTTTTTCATTTATATGAAGAATTTATATATGTTATCTTGCCCATTAGTTTTAAACATTGAGATGATAAGATTTTTGTCTATAAATTTTGGATTAGTTCAAAGTTTATATTTGAGTCAAATTTGAAATTTCAATGCCTTAATTGACAGTATATAACACATGTAATTAAAGCATAATGTATTATGTGTTATAATTAATACCCATTGTTACATACCTATTTTATTGTGGAAAAAAATCAAAGTTGATGAATAAGCCAAATGACCAGATACTCCAGCCTCCAAAAGCTAAAAAAAGCCCTACGAAACTAGAGAAACATGAGCACGTAAGGATTGACAATTATTATTGGATGAAGTTGTCAGATGAACAGAAGCAAGCACAAAATCCTGATAGCCAAACTCAAGATGTTCTGGATTATTTGCACGAAGAGAATAGTTATACCAGTCATAAGATGGCGCATCTGACAGACCTAAAACAGAATCTGTACGAAGAAATGGTAGGACGAATAAAGCAGACGGATATGTCTGTTCCCTATGTCATGAATGGCTACCGTTATCAAACAAGATTTGAAGAAGGTAATGAATATCCCATATATGAAAGGCAAGCGATTAATGGATCATCAAGTAACCAGCTATTACTGAATGTCAATACATTGGCTGAGAACTTTGATTATTATAATGTAAAAGGCATGTCAGTAAGCCCTGACAATAGCATGTTAGCATATGGTGAAGACACTTTATCCCGAAGAATTTATAATATCCGTTTTCGCCATATTGAGACTGGCGAACTTCTACTTGATATGATAGAAAATACCACAGGTTCCTTAGTATGGGCTAATGATAATAAGACTGTTTTCTACACACGTAAAGACGATACACTTAGAGCTTATAAGATTTTCAGGCACACCCTAGGGACCCCAACATCTGAAGATGTAGAAATATATCATGAGACGGATGACACCTTCAACTGTTATGTCTATAAGACTAAGTCTAAGAAATATATAGTCATCGGTTCTTTTGCGACTGTGAGTACTGAATTTAGAATATTAGATGCAGACAAGCCATTGACTCAATTCAAGATTTTCCAGGAAAGAGAACGTAAACATGAGCATAGTATCACTCACTTTGGAGACAAGTGGTATGTCATTACAAACACGGACGGCGCAAGAAATTTTAAAATCATGACGACTGACGAAGGTTCCACAGAGAAAGAGTATTGGTCGGAATTTATCGAGCATAGAGATGATGTGCTCGTCTCCAGTATGGAAGTGTTTAATAAATTCTTGGTCGTGAACGAAAGAGATAAAGGAATTTCTAAGGTGAGTATCCGAGAATGGTCTGACGTTCAGAATAGTCATTACGTTTCATTTGGAGAAGAGGCTTATATGGCTTCGACAAGTCAGAATCCAGAGATGGACACAACAGTTGTACGTCTATATTTCACTTCTATGACGACACCAGGAACAACTTATGACTATAATATGAATTCCAAGCAATTGGAACTTCTGAAAAGACAAGAAGTGGTAGGAAAATTTAATCCTGAAGATTATCAATCGGAAAGACTAGACTTAGAAGTTAGAGACGGGGTTAAAGTCCCTGTCAGTATGGTATATAAAAAAGGCCTTCAAAAGAATGGTACTGCACCATTGCTTCTTTATGCTTATGGATCTTATGGGAGCAGTATGGATCCCTATTTTAGTTCTGTGAGATTGTCCTTGCTGGATAGAGGGTTTGTGTATGCAATAGCACATATACGAGGGGGGCAAGAGCTGGGAAGACAATGGTATGATGATGGAAAATTGCTTTCGAAGAAGAATACATTCAATGATTTTATAGATGTCGGGCAAGCGCTTATAAATCTTAATTACACTAATAATCAGAAGCTATATGCCATGGGTGGAAGTGCTGGTGGATTGCTTATAGGGGCAGTTATTAATATGCGTCCAGACCTTTGGCATGGAGCTATAGCTGCAGTACCATTTGTAGATGTAATCACAACAATGCTAGACAGTAGTATACCGCTTACAACTGGAGAGTATGACGAGTGGGGAAATCCTAATGACAAGTTGTATTATGATTATATACTGTCTTACTCTCCTTATGATCAAGTGACAGCACAGGATTACCCTCATCTGCTGGTTACTACAGGATACCATGATAGTCAAGTCCAGTATTGGGAGCCAGCTAAGTGGGTGGCTAAACTTAGAGAGATGAAGACAGATGATAATTTGCTACTGCTCCACACAGAAATGGAAGCAGGCCATGGAGGAAAGTCTGGTAGGTTTCAGCGATATCATGAGATTGCTTTAGAGTATGCTTTTTTATTGGATCTAGCAAAGAAGGTTTGACTAAGAATCTATTTCATTTAATCTGTTATACAGCGTCAAAAGTTTTTCTTCTTCATTTTTCCAACTATAATTTTCTCTATACCTTTTGCAATTCGCTTTGAGCTCAGAGTAAAAAGTTGGATTTGAAATTTTGTCTAAACCTTCTATTAGAGCCTCAGTTGTGTATGACTCTATCATGATACCAATTGGATGATTGGTTAAGATTTGATTATACTCCGGATAGGCCATATTTATAGAAGGCAGTGACGCATACAGATAATCAAAAAATTTGTTGGCTAAAGAGAGTTTGTAGTTCAAGCTATCAGCACTCAGAATATTAAGGCCTATGTCAGCTTTTGCCAACATTTGGAAAATTTGACTTGGAGGTACAAGGCCCTTAAATTTTACATTCGCCATACCCTCTGCCTGCTTTCTAAGCTCATTGCTATAATCTCCTTCTCCTAGTAATAGAAGCGTATAATCACTTCTTTCTTTCATTGCATCTATTGCAATCTCCACTCCCCTGCCCTTATTCAGCACACCTAGGTATGCAATGACTTTATTGAATTCTTTGGGCTTTAATTCTAAGTCTGGCTTTGGTGTAATATTTCTAATGACTTCATATTTTGTTCCGTAATTAGAAGCATAGTGTTGTGAAAGAGAAGTGTTCACCGTATAGTTATATCTGATTTTGGGCAAGAAAAATTTTGCAACTGTTTTCCAAATTCTCTTTTTGAATTTTCTATTTGTTAATTCTGGAACTTCATAATAAATCTCATGAGCATCGTGTGCCAAGATGTTTTTTCTTGAGTTACCACCTAGATATACTCCTGGTATCGTATCGAGGTCAACAGCACATACAATTGAATCACGATGCTTTCTGAGCTTAGACCAAATACGCCAATTGTATTCAAGATAGAATAGAGGGCCACGCTTGAATAAGGTATCTATGATTATATGAGATACGCCGTGGATCTGTGGAGATGATTGTTTATGAATCCTTGATATCCAAGAGACACTAAAGCCATCTTTTACCAGGCTTTCACTAATGCGAATTATTCTTCTATCCGTTTCATAAAACGAAGTACTGCATATGATGATATGTTTTTTTCTACCTGAACTCATGGTAGTTTAAGGACACTCCCCTTTCTTGAAATTTCTGACTCAGATCACATATCCTTTAAAACAGATACAATAGAATCTCTATGTCCAACCTCATAAGTGGCTAATACTTCTTCTAATTCAGCGGGCCCTTCGCTGAGTATTTTATAGATTTTATGCCTCACTTGTTTTGTATCAACTGATTGATACTGATTGTAACAGTTGTCACAGACTTTGCAGTCATTTGCTTGGAAACCAAAGTAGTTAGAGATTAGAATCTGCCTGCACTTATCAGTGGACAGATAATTAAGAATAGAGTCTAATGCATTTTGCATGCGCATCTTCTTGTTCTTATATAGTCTCATATTAATAGGAATGTTATTAGATCTGTATCTGTATTCCATGAATGAGATTGTATGTCCCTCATAATTGGGAGTATAGGATGCGATTCCTTTTTTGTCTAACCAGTCGAGTGCTTTTTGCACAGAAGATTTTGACTCTCCCAAATTCTTTGATAGTTGTTGCTCATCTACCACTGTACTTCCTAAGAAAAGCCCTTCATAAGTCCTCAGTATGAGTCTAATCATCTGATCCATTTTAGAAGAGAGATTGGGATTGGAAAGTAATTGTTTGGTTTGACCTTCATACATTCTCAATCTAGATGGGTGTCGAATCGCTTCGGACAGATATATTATCTCTGATTGATGTAAGAACTTCAACGCATTAGCTACTTTGAATTTTCCTAAATTATGCTTGGCACAAAACTCATTGATATAGAACGGATAAAATTCTGTATCGCAAGGGCCAATAGCTACATTTAAATC
>CAZIMH010000190.1:0-6201 GCA_964540155.1 uncultured Saprospiraceae bacterium | reverse complement strand
AACGTAATATGAGGACATAATTTCGATCTATATCCTAATTAACAATACTTTGTGAGTGCAACTTGACCTAACTAGACAGATATAAACACCTAAATCTTAACTATGATTATAGACATCATCGCCGCTCTACTAATTGCCTTTGGATTCTATCAAGGATTTTCCAGCGGGCTCATCAAGACAGTATTTGCTACCATTTCACTTCTGATTGGGATTATAGCGGCTATGAAGCTATCCGATACGGTGATGGAATTACTGGAAAGGACCTTTGGACTGAATCAGTCTGTCAGTTTTATTCTTGGCTTTGTGCTGACCTTTATAGTAGTGATGTTGCTGATAAGATTTATAGGAAGCAAACTAGAAGGCCTTTTCAAAAATCTTCAGTTGGGCATCATCAATAAATTGGCGGGAGGCGTCTTACTATCCTTATTCTATGCAGTCTTAGTAAGTTATGGGGTCTTTGTTATGGATAAAATCTCCTTACTGTCTGATAATGTAAAGACGAGCTCCATTAGCTATCCGTTATTAGAACCACTGCCAAGAGCGACACAAGATATAGGTAAGTCACTGCAGCCTATGTTTAGTGACTTCTGGGATAAGATGATAGAAACGATGGATTCTGTAGATAAGAAAGCAGAGGAACTTATCGAAGAATAAGTCCCTCCTATCTTTTATTATTTCTGATTGCTCTTTAGATGCTCGAAGTAATGCATCAGCTCCATTTCTGAAGTGAACAGAACTTGTCTTGGCTTACTACCATTAGATTCACCGACGATGCCTAGGCTCTCTAACTGATCCATGATACGGCCCGCCCTGTTATAACCCAGTTGCAGTCTTCGTTGGATACTGGATGTAGATCCTTGCTGACTACCTACTATCAACTTGGCTGCTTCTTCAAACATGGGGTCTAAGTCAGACCACTTAAGATTAGAGCCACCGAGTTCTGCGTCATTGTCCAGAACCTCTGGTAGGTGGAACGGTTCTGCAAAGCCTTGCTGAGAGCTAATATGCTCTATCACCTCCTCCACTTCTGGCGTATCTACAAAAGCACATTGTAGCCTAACGATATCACTGCCTACGGATAACAGCATATCTCCTTTTCCTATGAGTTGCTCCGCGCCTTTACTATCCAATATTGTTCTTGAATCTTGGAGTGAGGTTACTTTATAAGATAATCTAGCCGGGAAGTTAGCTTTAATCATACCTGTGATAATCTTCACTGATGGTCTCTGAGTGGCTATGATGAGGTGGATACCTATCGCTCTGGCCAACTGTGCTAGTCTAGCTATAGGTAATTCAATTTCTTTACCCGCCGTCATGATCAAGTCTGCAAACTCATCTATAACAAGGACGATATATGGCATAAACCTGTGCCCATCCTTCGGACTCAGCTTTCTATTTGTAAACTTCTTATTGTACTCCTTTATGTTTCTTGCCTTACCTAACTTTAATAACTGATACCGCTCATCCATCTCCATTGTCAATGAATTCAGCGTATGAATCGCTTTCTTAGTATCCGTTATTATTGGCTCTTCTTCATTAGGTAAGAATCCAAGGAAGTGTTTGTCCAATGCACTGTAAGGGAACAATTCCACTTTCTTAGGGTCTATCATCACTAGTTTGACCTGAGATGGATGCTTCTTATATAATAGGGACATCAGAATTGTATTTATCCCAACTGACTTACCCTGTCCAGTCGCTCCCGCAACAAGAAGGTGAGGCATCTTCGCCAAGTCTGCTACAAATACTTCATTAGATATCGTCTTACCTAATACGATAGGCAAATCCATCTTCGCATTCTGGAACTTAGGAGAAGTGACTACTTCCCTAAATGAAACCATCTGCTTGTTCTTATTAGGTACTTCTATACCGATGGTTCCTTTACCTGGTATCGGCGCTATGATTCTTATACCCAGAGCAGATAATGATAAAGCAATATCATTTTCCAGACTCTTAATCTTAGAAATCTTGACACCTGGCGCTGGCACGATCTCATATAGCGTCACAGTAGGACCTATGGTCGCTTTGATTTTTGTAATCTCTATTTTATAATCCAGTAAAGTCTGGATGATGTTGTTCTTATTATTTTCCAGTTCCTGCCTGTCTATCTCCACTTTTGAGCTAGAATAGTCTGTCAGCAAGTCGACGGTAGGCGGTTTATATTTGGATAAATCCTTGGTAGGGTCATAAGGCTCAGTATCTCCTATGTTTTCCTCCTGCACATACAATTTAGTGCTGTCCATATCTGGACCTTTCCTTGCTTCTACTACATCTATTTTTGGTTCTTCATTAGGTTGTTCTAGTTCCAGTTCTAACTGAGGTTTTTCTGCAGTAGGTGCTTGACGTCCTGGCCATTTTGGCTTTGCTGCCTTGGGTGCAGGAGCCGCATTTGCAGCTAAAGAGTCAGGAAGGTCCAGTGAAATCTGGTTAGGATCAGTACTGGAACTTCCTTCATCTTTAACATCGGTTTTTGGAATGGCCCTCTTCTCTGACACATCAGTGTCGAAGAGCCTTCTTCTAGAATCCGCTGATTTGGGTCTCAGCGTTTTCTTCTTGCTTCGAACAGATTCTACACTATTAGTGAAGAAATCCATCCCTGAAAAATTTATTTTATCTGTTACACCTGCCAGAGATAACCCCTGAATTTGTAACATCGGATTGACTATCCATATAAAGGTGGCAAAGCACAACAGAACTAGTAATAGAACTAATCCAACTTTACCTAGGAAATTAATTAGGTAATGACACATAGAATAACCCATAAGCCCACCCCAACTGAACTCACTCTTAATCATAATGAATTCCATCACGACAGAGATAAAGCAGGCTAATAGAAAGGCATGGAGTGCTAGGTCAAAAAATGACTTGAGTGGTGCTTTGCGGATTAAATCTAGTCCTAATCTGAAAATCAAAAAGATGAAAAAGAAAGAACTAATACCAAAACCCCAGTAGAAGAAAAGATTGGATACATAGGCACCAAATCTGCCCATCCAATTTTGTACTGATACATCACCATTGAACAATAATGAAGTGGAAAGCGTTAAAACTTTATCCTGGTCATACTTCCAGCTGAAGAAATAGGAAATAAAGGAAATGATGAGGAATATGCCTATAAAAAAGCAAATCACGCCTAGAATTTTTGTTATTCTCTCATCCTTAAATAGTGAGCCACCAGCATTACGCTTCTTTGCTCTTTTCGGAGTCCTTTTAGCCATCGGGAAATAAAATCGGGTTTCGGAAAAAATAATTAAGACAGCGCAAATGTAGGCTATATTATCATATTATGAAATATTGTAATGTGTTTTTTCCTAAAAAACTGTTAATTACATATATGATTAATGTTTAATATGTTAATTCTTAAGGCTTTACGCTTTTCAACTATTCATTCACTTTAGCTATATGATCACCTAGCAAGGGATATGTATAACTTTGCGGCAAATTTTAAGAATGAGTAACCACAATATCTTTATAGCTGGCGGTGGCGGTATAGGCAGAGCAACTGGATTAATACTTCAGGCTACTGGCCATTTAGATTGTGAAATAAGCATAGGAGATCGGTATGAAGATGCTGCAAATAATGCTGCACATTATATCAATGAAGGCGCCAATTCCAATCTAACAAAGGGAATACAAATGCCAGAGTCAGGCACCAGCCCCGCGTTGGAAGATACCCTCAAGTCTAGTGATATTATCCTCGATTGTTTGCCAGGAAGTCAAGCACCACGATTAGCAGAGTTTGCAAAAAGATTCGGATGTCATTATGCCAATCTTACAGAATATGTCAATGAAACTGAGCAAGTAACACAAATAGCCAAGCAAGCCAATACTGGGTTTGTCTTGCAGACAGGCCTTGCCCCAGGATACATTAATGTCATAGCGCATCACCTGTACAAGCGATTTTGTAAGAAATTCAATGTCGACAAAGTAGAATCAATAGATATGCGGGTAGGCGCCCTGTCTAAAAATGCTCGGGCCCCTTATTTCTATGCCTATACTTGGAGCCCTATTGGTGTAGCTACTGAGTATGTCAAGGATGCTATCGTCGTTAAGGACTACAAGACAACTTTTATTCCTTCTCTCTCTGAAACACAGACTATCATCTTAGATGGGATTACTTATGAAGATGACTTCACCTCTGGCGGTGCGGCTGATTTGCCATCTGCCTTAGAAGGTAAGGTAAGAGACCTGAGCTACAAGACGCTGAGGTATCCTGGACATTACGAGTGGGCAAAAAACATCATTGCTAATACCCCACCTGGAAAAGACAAGGTAGAATATCTGAATGAGACAATGATGAACCAAATACCAGCGGTAGAAGATGACATCGTAGTTGTCTATGCTTCCGTCAAAGGTAAAGACCAGCATAATTTTCTAAAAGCAGAAGAAGCTACCCTATTTATAAAGCCAACCCAAGTAGGCAATCACACACTAAGAGCAATACAAACTACTACTGCAGCACCACTATGTGAAGCGGCTCGCATGTTACTGACAAATGATCTGAAAGGACCCATTTTTCAAAGTATGATAGACACCAAGTCCTTCTTAAATGGCCCTTATGTAAAGGCAATCTATGGTGAGATAACATGAACACTGAATCCAAAGAAATCCTTATTACCAAACGATGGCTCACAGATGTAGTCATCGGCTTCGGTCTTTGCCCTTTTGCTTCTAAAGTATATGAAGATGGAAAAATCAGTTTTTCATCTACTGCATTTAGCCAGGAAGCCATCTTAAATGAAATGAATCTTGGTATAAATCAAATACTAGATGAAACTGACCTGACGACGACTAAGCTTATTGTCATCAGAGAAGGTCTAGAGGATCTCGACGACTATTTAGACATTCACTATGCACTAGAGGAAGAACTAAAAAGAACAGAATTGGATAAGATATTCCAGTTGGCCAGCTTCCATCCCCATTATGTTTTTAAGGACAAAGACCCTTCAGCGGTATCTAATTATACTAATAGGAGTCCCTATCCTATCATTCATATATTGAGAGTAGCAGATGTTAGTGAGGCTATAGAAAATCATCCAGACATTCATAGCGTCGCTCCATCTAATATCAAAATGATGGAAGATAAAGGGTTAGCTGTCATTCAGCAATTATGGCATGATAAGGGATTTACGACTGCGACCTAGTAATGAATTTCCTACCTACTTTTATTTCGTACAGTGACAGTGCTACAACTATAATAACTTCTAAAATAATATATCCCCATCCATAGATTGTCAATGAGCCTCTATGCCAAAGCGCCATAATCAAAGAAAGCACACAGTATAAAATATTAAGTGTTCCTATCGTCATTAGTCTACTCGGTTGCCGCTCACTGTTCGACAACAACGCCAATGAATCATACAGCATAAATCCTACAGGTATACTTGCCAGTACTTTTAATGCAGATAATGGAATACCAAACAAAGACTGAAATCGGACTAGTACCACGCCAAGCATAAAAGCAGAAACCAAAGCACCTACAGCATCAAAGATTAGAAGTTTTTTGACTAGTAGCATAGTTATCTTATAATTCTAAATTGGGTAGCATTTTGATTCTTAGCAGTAGTATACTCCAATTTTTCCACAGTAGATGAGGGTGGGCCATTATGACACCATGATAAGAATTCGTGCAGCGCACTTTCATTGCCTTCTGCATATATTTCTACAGATCCATCATTTAGGTTCTGTACGGTTCCACTGACGCCAATCTGATCTGCTTTCTGTTTTGTAAAAAACCTAAATCCTACTCCTTGGACTATGCCCACTACATTTATTTGATATGCTTTATGCTTACCCATCACTCAGTAACTGCTTTATTAAATCATCTACTGCTTGATATATCATCTGATAGACGGTATCAAAACCACCTTCATAATAAGGATCTGGGACTTGGCGGTTCTGCCCAGGGTGGGTGTAATTAAGTAACAAAGACACTTTTTCCTTATCACTATCTGTCGGAGCCATCTGGACAATATTTGTGTAATTACTGCTATCCATTGCGATGATATAATCATAATCTGCGAAATCGACTTCGACAAATTTTCTTGATCTCTGACGAGAAATATCTATGCCGTTAGACATCGCCACCTGCATGGATCGACTATCTGGCTTCTCACCTACATGCCAGCCACTTGTCCCTGCACTATCCACTTCCCAGTCCAGCCCCATCTCCTTTATCCTAGATGCCATTATTCCATGTGCTAATGG
>CAZIMH010000189.1:0-6233 GCA_964540155.1 uncultured Saprospiraceae bacterium | reverse complement strand
GAAGATTTTTTGTATTGATTTCCATTATTAATATAGACTTCTATATTCTGCCACTCACCAGCAGTTATTAGATCCTTTTTGCCATCTCCATTTACATCAGCCCATGTCACATCTCTGATTAAGCCTTCCCCTTCATTGAGTTCAGGAAGAATTTCATTTGTGACATTTGTATACTTATTATTTTGATAATCGTAAAGGATGGTTTGTTCTGCTTTTGGATATTGACCTGGCTTGGCCGCACCTATTATCATGATTTCTTTTTCGGGGTCGTCATCTATATTTTCTGCTACAATCGCATACGACGCAGTAGTAGAACCATCAATGACATTTCCAATTCTAAAAAACTCCCCTTTACCATTATTTGCATAAAACCTATCCGAAAGCCAATACTCTTCTCCTACAAAATCGCCACTCCCTCCACTAGTCACTAGTAGGTCAAGGATCCCATTTTGGTCAGGATCCACAAAGACAGCATCTACATCTTCACTACGTGCTTCTTGTTGCCATGCTTGAGTGGGGGCCTTGATGAACTGTCCATTGGCTTGCTGTAGATACATTATGCCTGATTGTCCTTTAGCGCCGCCCACATACATGTCTTCTAGTCCGTCACCATTGACGTCAGCTGTCGCTAGGGCAGGACCAAAATAGGTTTGCTTTTGTGGTAGAAGAATTTCCTTTTCGAAATCATCAAAAAAGTTTTCTGTGTGCTTAAAATCTATACCCTTTTCATTTGTGGTTATTTCATTTATAAGCCCTGGGTTAGATGGATTGTTTTTGTTTTTTTCTCCATTTGCATATTCTATCTGCAGATGTTGATTGGCTTTAATGTTAGTAAGCACTTGCATGTTCTGATCTGGCCATACAATTTCTATCTTATCTATTACCGTTGCATCTCCCACGCCAAAAGACAGAATTTCTTGCATGGTAGATTCATATCCTCTGACAAATAAGTACTCTTGGAATTGTTTGCCATCTTTGGTAGTGATCGTAACTTTGCTACCTAATTTCTTGGCAGGACTAACTTCTTTCAGTGAGACTTGCAGATAATTATTTCCAGATAAATTAGCTGCAGTATTTTTCAGTAATAAAACAGGTTGGTCTACATTATTAACGATGATATCCATATCACCATCATTATCGAAATCAGCAGTAGCCGCACCATATGAATAAGTCTCCACATTAGGATGTGAGAAATGAGGGTCCTCTTCATTGAAGTGAAGATTACCATCATTCATATAAAGTTTATTCTTTAATTTCACTTCAGGCATCATTTTGTACACTTCCTCACGCATAGACATAGGCACATTGTTATTGTTAGCCTCTCTGATTTCCTTGAGCTTTATCCTGAAGTCATTGTCTCTGGCGTATCTTCGATATCCGTTAGTTACATAATAGTCTTTGTGTCCATCCAGATTAAAGTCATTAAATATGGCAGCCCAGCTCCAATCTGATTTCAGTACTCCTGCCATGGCGGCAATGTTAGAAAACGTATTATTGCCATTGTTCAGCTGAAGACTATTGAACATGTACTGGTGCTGATAACCTAACTCATAGAAATAATACTTGAAGGCATCAGTATCCATTCCAGCCATCAAAGTCTTATCTCGAAAATGATCCTCCGCAGCCATATCTACTACACCTATATCTACAAGTCCATCGTTATTGATATCTGCCACATCGCATCCCATACCGAAATATGAAATTTGACGTGTATAGTCTTTCACTGATTCTTTAAAGGTGCCATCCTTCTGATTAATATAAAGGAAGTCTGGAACAGTGTAGTCATTGACCACAAGAATATCAGGCCAATTGTCATTATTAAAGTCACTTACAGCCAAGCCCAAACCATAACCGTAATTAAGTACACCTGCTTCCTTAGTTACATCCTTAAACTTTAAATTTCCGACATTTTCATATAATCTACCACTGGCCGCCCGCATATTTTTTTCCTCTTTCAGCTCCTCATATACACGTTGTAGAATGACATAGGCATACTTAGATTCATCCATGACATAGCAGTCCAAATCCCCATCTTTATCATAATCCAAAAAGACAGCTTGTGTAGAATAATTCACATCTGCTAGCCCCATTTCTTCAGCAGATTCTGTAAATGTCAAATCACCATTATTGATAAAGAATAGATTTTTTCTTTGTCCTGGCTCATAGGGTCCTTGCTGGCAGACATAAATATCTTGGAAGCCATCTTGATTGATATCAATGACACTTACGCCAGATGACCATACTTTATTTTGGTTGATTCCGGCCTCAGGTCCCAATTTTTCAAATTGAAAATCACCCTTATTGATATATAATTCATTGGGCACCTCATTACCGGCAAAGAAAATATCCTGCAATCCATCATTATTGAAATCCCCTACACCGACACCAGCACCATTAAAATAATACTGAAACGAGAGGATATTTCTATCAGAAAGCGGGTCATCTTTGAGTATATTCTGAAACCGAATGCCTGATAGCGATCCAGGCACTTCTTCGAACCCTGATTTCTTAAGTGTCTTAGATGATTTTGGGGTAGAACTATCAGAAGTATCAGATTGACAAGACCATATAGATATAGAAATAAATAATAAGAAAATTAATCTACCTGTTATTACAGGATAGAAAGCTTTTCTAAATGCAGCGAGGGTATTGAACTGCGATAAAGTCTTCCAAAGCATAGTACTTATAATTGAGTACGAACGGATTAAGTGAACCATGAAAATAATAATCTTGATATTAATTCTGCATAATTCTATGATATTGCAATATCATACAAAATGAGACCAACACAATAAATAAATCAATTCTGAATCTTATAAAAAGAATCAGCTTTTTTGAACCGCACTATAATGGCATGTACTCAGTCAGTTTTAGAAATTTGAGTGTGCCATTATTAATGCCAACCAACGTAATCGGTTCAGTTCCTACCTTCACTTCATAAAGCGATTTGACGTCTTCTCTTAGGTCAATTCCACTTTGGTGTACGGGTTTGGTTTTAAACTTCCTGTCTCCTAAATTTTCAATTATGTATCCAGTTCCAGAATCTGCTCTACCCGTTTCAATTTCAGACTGATACAGATTTCCTGCAATAATAATATCAGAGTCAGAATCTTTATCTATATCTCTAATGATTATACCATTGATTGGAGAAGCTTGTGCCAGGGGAGGTAGAATAGTTGAAGTGTATTTACCTGTTGACTCTTTAAAAAGTACCATACTACCAAATTCTGTAGCCTCGTATTTTAATGCAGATTTTAAAGCTTCTCCATAGACATCTATAAGGTCAGCATGGGCAAAAGATTCAAAAGTTTTGAATTTTTGTTCTAGTTCAGGCATTTGTTCTGAAGAACAATTTTTTCCTCTGACCGGGTACACTTCATCACCATAGTAAGTAGCTAATACAATATCTGAGATCCCATTATTATCAAAGTCTTTTCCATATACAGTGAATGGTTTGTCTTTACTGGCTTTGTACTTGTAATTGTATCCTAGATTGCCTAATACAATATCTTCTGAGCCATCTTGGTCTATGTCCGCTATAGACAAAGTATTCCACCATCCCTTTGTATTCATGTCAAAATATTGATCCGATTTGTTTTTCAATTGGCCATCAACATTTTCGAAGAAGCCTATATATGTCCATTCACCTATAACAATTAAGTCAGGTCGACCATCATCATTAAAGTCAGTCCAAGCAGCATCTTTTATCATGCCAAAGTGTTCTAGGTCTGTGGTTAATTCTGATATCTGATTAGTGAATTTTCCAGTGCCATCATTAATCATGAGGGCTGAGGTGCCAGGACGAGGATATTGCTTGGGGTTAAGTCGGCCTCCTATAAATATGTCTATATCGCCATCCCCATCTAGGTCAGTACTGGTTATGCATGCACTGCTATGTGAGAAAGCTGGAAATGCGTCTACCTTCCTTGAGAAATGACCACTTCCATCGTTCAAATATAAGCGTGGAACATATCTGTCATCGCCACCATCAAATTCATAACCGGTACTAACAACAATAAGATCCAAGTCGTCATCACCATCAACATCTACAAATTGTGCATCTCCATCTTCAAATACCTTGTCCTTGGTCAGGTCTTTACTTTGATTTAGGACAAAAGAATTATTTTTATTTTGTACATATATTGCTCCAGCTTGGTTGTGGGCACCACAGATATACAAATCTTCCATTCCATCTTTATTTATATCACCTACAGCCATATGTGGACCATATTCTGACAACTTATGCGGTAATAATATTTGGTCATTATAATCATCATAGACATTCTCTTGATGTCTAAAATTTATGCCTATTGAAGAAGCTTTTTTTGTTTCGAAAAACGCAGTGTTCTTTGCGGCCTGTTCTTGATTGCTATTAGCGTTTTTATACTCAACACTTAAGGTTTGGTTGGCATTGACATTCTGAATCTTTTGGGTGCGACCATTGGGCCATACGATTGTTATAAGATTTACTTGCTTCACAGAACCAAGTCCAAAGTGTAATATAGCATCTGAACTGGATTGGAAGCCTCTTGCAGATAATAATTCACGAAGTTGGAATTGTCCATTATAATCAAGATAGACCTTAGCACCTATTCTTGTTTGTTCTTTATTATGCTTGAGGTAAACCTTTAGATAATTATTGCCTTTAGAAAGGTTTTCATAGATTAATGATGGATCTCCTATGTTATTAACTACCAAGTCGAGATCGCCATCATTATCTAGGTCTCCATAAGCACTACCCGTTGAGACTGTTTTTTCTGTAAGATTATTAGAGTTTATATCATTTTCGAATTTGTAATTACCTTGATTTTCAAATAAGACATTAGCTAATTTTATTTGTGGTGCATTTTTTGAATATTCCTTTGCTACTTTATTCATTTTCTGAAAATCTCCATTTAATGAGATCATCACAGAATCGAGCTTTGCTTTTTTATCTCTATGTAAAATATTCCTATAGACGCCATTTGTAAAGAATATATCCTGATTGCCATCATTATTATAGTCCATAAATAAACTAGACCAACTCCAGTCTGATTTATGCACACCTGTAAGCTGAGACAAATCACTAAATGTACTATTCCCATTATTTGCATATAAGAAATTATGCATCTGATAGTATTTGTATCCTATTGTGTCTACTAAGAAATTAAATCTGTCTACACTTTGCATGCTCATATTGATCTTCTCTCTATAATGATCTTGACTCAGCATTTCAGCAACAACAAAATCTGGATAACGATCATTGTTTAAATCTCCAGCATCTATTCCCATAGAACTTAGTGAACTGGAATTGATGGCAGAATTTAAAATATTGCTAAAAGTGCCATCTTGATTATTCTTAAAAATTAAATCTGGCTCGTCATGATCTACTGTAATGAAAATATCTGGAAAATTGTCATTGTTAAAATCTGAGGTTGATACTGATAAGCTAAATCCATAAGAAAGAATACCTGACTGTTCGGTTACATCGCTAAAGGAATTGCCATCATTTCTGAACAATCTATTGGAAAAACCAAGAATCGGGTTCTTCCAATAATCTAAATGAGTTTTAAGAGGAACAAAACGAAATCTTGGATGATTGGCTACAATGACATCTAAGTCTCCATCCATATCGTAGTCAAGAAAAGAAGCACCGATACTAAAATTTTCATCGTTAATTCCTAGCTCTTTAGCCTTTTCTGCGAAAGTGTTATCTCCATTATTAATAAATAGAAGATTCCCTCTATCTACCGGTTGGTTATGATACGACTTGCATACATAAATATCTAACCAACCATCTTGATTTACATCAGCCATTGTGACTCCTGTACACCAACCTTCTGTATTTGTCTTGGAATTTATAGTGATATCTTCAAATTCCATGTTTCCTCTATTAAGAAATAACTTAGAAGTCGACATATTAGCAGTCATATAGATGTCTGGCAAGCCATCATTATTTATATCTCCTATTGCTACCCCACCACCTGTATGGGCATTTATATAGTTGAAAGGATTAAGAAGAGTTTCTTCGTCAAGTAAATTTTTAAACTCAAATCCTGACCCTTCTGTTACATTCTTGAAGCCTTTAATAATTTCTGTAGTACTTCCTTTATCATCTGATTTGTCTTCAGAGCAGCCTAGACAAAAGAAGGAAAATGAAAATAAGATTAAATTTAGCTTCAGAAATGATACTAAATTGTTAGAGAATGCCCCTTGTTGATAATTGTTCAATAGAGCAAGGTGAGATGCAGTCT
>CAZIMH010000188.1:0-6294 GCA_964540155.1 uncultured Saprospiraceae bacterium | reverse complement strand
CCTACGACCTTCGGGTTATGAGCCCGACGAGCTACCAACTGCTCCACCCCGCGATGTTATTTTTCCCGTTCTTTCAACGGGGTCGCAAATATATAATTATTAATCTTAAGAAAAAGTTTCTTGCACTATTGTTTAAGGCCTCTCCAAGTGCACTTTAGTTCTATGATTCCTCCTAATGCAGTCTGTACTACGACTATAGAATCACCCGTTAATGAGCCTTCCCATTCTTCTCCGAGTCCTAAGGTCGTGGACTCAGATACTATAGCACATCCGAGAAAATTGACCAAATTGCCGTCAACTATAATCTCATCATTATTAGGTCCTGATGATACTTCAAATAGTAAGTTGGAATCGTTATTACATAAAGCACCTTCCTTAGACCCTTGATATAAGCCAACATAATCGTTTTGGTCGCACACTTTATCCTCATCGTCACCACAAGACAATAAGACAAAGGCAGGAATTAGAAATAAGAGAATTTTCAGTTTCATGTACTTTTTAGGTGCCAATATAGTATTGAAGTCGATATGAGTAAACCTATCTCCTCGATTTAACAATCACTTATTAATACTGATGCTTACCACGCGTCCAACCTTTATGACTTAGCAAGTCATTAGCATGATCTGCCGCAGGACCTTCTAATTGGGTACCCATACTGTCATTCCATCTATTGAGATAACCAAATAGTGCGATGACTCCCATAATTTCTACAATCTCTCCTTCATCCCAGTGTTTTCTCATATTGTCCGCTATCTCGTCTGTTACTGCATTTGGTACTTGTGAAGCGGCTATTGCTAAATCAAATACGGCTCTATCACCATCCGTAAATGCCCCATAGGTCTTGTACTCCCATATATTATTGAGTCTATCCTGTTCGGATCCATATCTTTCAGCAGCCCTTATAGTATGCGCTTCACAATATCTACAGCCAGTCGTCATACTAGACAGATAGGCTAATTCCCTTTTTAGAGAACTGGTTACACGACCTTTATTCTCCATCACTGCTTTATTCATCTCTACAAAGGCATCAGAAATCCTAGGTCTGTGCATCATAGTGAATAGACTATTTGGAGTGAAACCAAGCGTCTCATCATAGAATTCTTTCATCTCTTTGGCTTTCTGGCTAAAATTTCCATCTACTGGGGATACAAGCGGTTTTTTCATAATATTTTTCGATTTTAGTAATTGATAAGGCAGCAACATTATTCCCAAAGTATACTGCTTAATTTATGATTGAAAACAGTATCAATTGAGGAATTGTTCGCATATAAGTGGTGATGTTGTTTTGTACTTTTGTTGCAAATATATCTATATCAAACATGTCCGATAAAATTGACATACTTGTTAAGGATGAAACTGCGCCATTAGAGTCGGTAATCTTAGGTACCGCCAGGCATTTAGGGACACCTTATATGAAGTTCGTGCATCCTGATAAATGGACAAGTGAAATTGCACCAGAAGAGGATTTAATAACAGATCCTAAGTCTAGACATCATATCATACAAGGAACATATCCCTTGGAGTCAGACTTGAGGATTGAGAATAATCACTTCATACGGGTACTGAATAAATACAACATCAAGGTATTCCAGCCTATTACCTTGCCCAGCACAAATCAAATCTATACTCGTGACATAGGATTTGTGATAGACAACGTATTTATCAAGTCCAATATGGGGACTAAGGAAAGGCAAGCTGAGTTCTTTGCCATAAGAGATATAGTGACGCAGATAGAACAAGAGGTGTGGTTCCCACCCAAATCTGTCAAAGTCGAAGGCGGTGATGTGATACTTGCCGGTAATAAAGTTTTTGTTGGACAAGCAGCTAAAGGATGTGAAAACATGAGATGTAATAGGACAAACCAAGAGGCCATTGCCTATTTGGAAAGCAAATTTCCTCATAAAGAAATAATTCCTGTACCGCTGATTAAGTCAGATAAGTATCCAGAGAAGAATTGTCTACATCTAGATTGTGCCTTTCAGCCAATAGGCAAGAATGATGGCTGTATTATCTTCATTGATGGCTTTGAAGATAAGAATCAAGCCCATGAAATGATGTCCCTTTTTGGTGGTGAAAAAAATGCGATTCAAATCACCAGCCAACAGATGTATAATATGAATTCAAACATATTCAGCATCAGCCCTGAGGTCATCGTTTCTGGTAATAACAAAGACGAATTTGGCACTTTGAATAAACAATTAAGAGACAGAGGGTTTATTGTAGAAGAAATACCATATTCAGAATCTTCTAAGATGGAGGGCTTACTACGCTGCTCTACTTTACCACTAAGAAGATCTTATAATTAAAATCAAAAATGTAAAACTTTATGATTATGGATTCAGTAGTAACTCCAAGTACCAAATCCGCTAACCGCTTTACTGAAGATCAGCTGATGTTCAAAGAGGCCTATCGTAAATTCCTCCTTGACGAGATTGTACCTTACATGGATCAGTGGCGGAAGGAAGGCATTGTAGATCGCATTGCTTTTAAGAAGGCTGGCGAGATGGGCTTTCTTATGATTTGGCCTGATGAAAAATATGGAGGATATGGGGATGGAGATTTTAGATATGAACAAATTATCATAGAAGAAACGTGCAGGGCAGGGTGTATGGATTGGTTTAACACCTTGCACAGTAGACTCGTAGGTCCATATATAGATAAGTTAGGTACTGAGGAGCAGAAGATGAAATGGTTGCCACAGGCTGCCAGTGGTGATATCGTACTGGCAGTAGCCATGTCTGAGCCAGACGCAGGTTCTGATTTATCAAGTATGCGTACTACTTTGGAAGACAAGGGAGATTATTACCTACTAAATGGTAATAAGACCTATATATCGAATGGCATAAATGGTGATGCTATTGTCACTGCTGCAAAGTCCATTCCTGCTGAAGGAAAATATAGTATGACTTTGTGTGTGGTCGAAAGAGGAATGGAGGGTTTTACTCGAGGACTGAATCTGGAGAAAATGGGACTCAAAGGGCAAGACACAGCAGAACTGTTTTTTGATAACGTCAAGATTCCTAAGGAGAATATATTAGGGGAGCCTGGTAGTGCATTTAACTACTTAGTGACTGGCCTAGCAGAAGAACGACTTATTGTAGCTTGCCAGTCTGCTGCTAACGCAAGACATGCATTCGATATCACAAGAGCATTTGTCATGGAAAGGAATGCTTTCGGCAAAACCATTGCGGACTTTCAAAATACGCAGTTTAAAATGGCGGAAATGGATGCGGAGCTAGATATGTTAGAAGCCTATGTAGATCACTGTGTATCACTTAATACGAAAGGCAAACTTAGCGTTAATGCTGGAGCCAAAGTCAAATTGCTTGCGACGGAATTAGAGGGACGTATGGTAGATTTAGGCGTTCAACTCCATGGCGGAGCGGGATACATGTCTGAGTATGAAATCAGTAAGATGTACACAGATGCTAGAGTAAGTAGAATCTATGCTGGTAGCTCTGAGATTATGAAGCTGATTATCGGTAGAGATATTTTTTCTGACAAGTATGTAAGTCCACTTGTTTAGGACTTAGCGTCATCAATATCATCTAGAAATAAGTCTTTTAAATCTAAATCAGAATTGGAATCTGGCTTTGGCGTTTTATTAGAAGGAATATCCTCTTGTGATAATAGATTCTCTTGCTTATGATTATTTTCTTTAAGCATGGCATCTACATCTTGTGATTGATTCCCACCACTATAGTGCTTTAGGTCATCTTTGTCCAGCATGATCTCCTCTTCTTTTAGCTCAAAGTTTTCTTGCTCTGGCTCGCGGCCTAATTCTTCATTCAAGTCCTTCAGTTCTACCGGCTGTCCTCTATGCGGATTTGGATTTCCTTGCATTCTACCTCTACGTTCACGCTGTGGCAACTCTCTTTGTTGTCTAGGCTGAGGCTGCTGCCTAGGTTTGTTGCGTTGCATACGCTGAAACTGTCTGAATATCATTGGTCCAAACATAATCAGTATCCTCATTAATCCTCTCATTATTTATTCTTCTTAGTGATAAATTGAAATTAGTTTAATAGCTTCCAAAGTAACGTCTCAAAAACCACTCCACAGCTAACAAAATAATAAGAATGGCTATTAGCCACCATAAATTCATTATCGGTGTTGTTTCTGCTTTGCTGTACAATATGGGTTTGATAGAATTGTCTTCTAGTAACCGATTTTGTAGCGTGGCCATATCTGAAGGATAAACCACCTGGCCGCCTGATTTCTTAGCTAAGTCATGTAATAAGTCGTGCCTAGCTGTTAGGTCATACTGCTCTTTCTTGATGGATTGTATACTGAATTTGCCTGACGCTTCTAACACTTTCCCATTGTAGTTAGTGTTTGCTTTGAAGCTATAATTGCCTTCTGGAAACCTTCCAGCATCTAAGAAATAGTAGTTATTGGTTTTGCTGAATGAATAGTCAAACTGCTCGCCTTTCTCATTGGTGATAACCAAGTTGGCTTCAGGTACATTTATAGGTTCGTAGTTCTCATTATACAATTGCGCATCAAAGGAAATGGATTCATTTTCCTTAAAACTGTTCTTTGCTACATAGGCTCTGAATTTCCTTTTATCATCCTTCTGAGAGATGTATTGCAGGGATTTCATGAGAATACTTTGAGAGTTTTTATAAGACTCGTACTCTTGATACTCATATAATCGCCATCTCCATATCCCTTCACCAGCAAGGACAACCTGCTTGTGATTATTGGCATCATTGTATACCAGCAGAGGGTAGTTTGTCTCCACACTTCCCACTTTTTGCTTTAGTAATACTTTACTAGCAGCACCGACTTCATATTCACCGAAAGGTACTTTCAGAGGCACATACTTTTTTATTTCTGGTCCTAAAGATTCTTCTAGAGTAAATAGGTCAAAGCCATCCTTCAGAACTGGCGTAACATCATTCAGACTGCTATTGCTTCCAGTTATCTTTATGGCATCCTGAAGGTTGTTTATGTCAGGAATAGAAGTATTGGCACCTATAATATACATGACGGGTTTCTTGGCCCTGTTTAGCTCTTGGGTAAAGGTGGTTATTCTAGACTGTGGACTTGGAAGATTGTGCATTATGACCATGTCATATGGTCTTATAGATGGTAAGTTATCTTTAGCATACACGACCTCTATTTCAAAGTTCTTATTGGCTTTCACACTTTGCTTAATCGCTCTTATGTCCGGATGGGGTGCATGCGCCAGAAGCAATATTTTTTGTCTTGCATCCAAGACCTCCATGTAGATGTTCCGACTATTATTGGCTTTGCTTAATTCATTATTCAGTCCATCTACGCTGATGAAGTACTTTACATTACCTACCTGATCTGCATCTAATTCGAACTGGAAGGATTTAAAGAAATTGTTCTTATCTATTGTAAATGGCTGACTCTGAATTTTTACATTTTTGCCATTGGCCGCTTTATATAAATGAATGTTGCTTTTGCTGCCCCTAGAATTAAAAGCTTGTACATCTGCTTCTATTAAAAACCGATCGTTAAGGTATACAATACGGTTGTGCAATACGTTCTTTATAAGAATATCTGTTCTTATGGTTGTGTCCCCTAAGGCAATTGGATATATAGGCACTGCAGTTTGCAGATCGGCGTATAGAGGATTTTTACCTTCATTGAATATGCCATCTGATGTCATTATAATGGCACTCAAATTTTGGCTTTCAAAAGTCTCAGCGATATACTCTAAAGGCGCAGAAATATTAGTAGACTCTGGTCTAATCGTATCAGAAGGATTGGTGGTTACATTTTCCGCATATGAGAATTCGCTGATCTCAAATTTCTCACTCAAGCCATTAATAAGAGACTCTAAACCTGTATTTGTCGACTGCAATGTAGAAGCATCAGTAGACGCTTGAATAGACGCGGACTCATCTTTGAGTATTACGACAACAGGTTTTTGTTCATCAGTAGTAAACTGTTTGAGCAGTGGCATTAACAGAAGAAATAGAATCCCTAATATGGTCAAGAACCTCAGCAAGCCTAATACTTTCGGCAGCCAGGCTTTGTTTTCTTTAATACGGGCATCTTTAAAATAGAGCCCTAATGCGAACAGGATAGCTATAACTGCAATAATAATTACAGAGTAGCTAGGATATGATAGTTGAAGATTTTCCAATATTAAAGTATGATATGAACCGGAATCACAAATTTTAACTTACAAATATTAAAAATATTTTTAACTGTCTCTTATACACATCTGACGCTGCCGACGAAGAGGATAGTTTAGATCTCGATAGTCGCCGTATCATTAAAAAAAAAACAAGAAAACAAAAAGAAAGATGAACTAAATGT
>CAZIMH010000187.1:3787-6294 GCA_964540155.1 uncultured Saprospiraceae bacterium | reverse complement strand
AAAACGTCTTTTCAACACTCCAAGTCTAAAATTAAAATTGCCAGCAATGAACTCCTCACAGCTGGCAATTAATAAAGTAAATATTTCTTTCAGTTAGTTAATAGCCCTTTCTGTGTCACTGCTTTTATTAGTTCTTCCGATGACATAAGAGAGTTGGACTCCTACCGCAATATCATAGAACCCAAATCCTTGTCCCCATGGGATACGTAATATCAGCCCTGGCTGAAATGATGAACCAACATAGGTAAATGTAGCTAAGAACTGGCGTAATACTCTATCCGCAAAGTCAATATTGTCTTCTGTTAGAATGGAAGTGGTCGTCAGCCCACCATTGATATCTATGGACCCATTCCGATAACCAATTAGCGCATTTAGGTCAAGCAACATCTCAAAGTCCATAAATTCATCATCATTTGGTAATATTGCTTTGAGCCCAGGATTCAATCGGTAATATCCTCCATCACCAAAACCCCCTTCATGAAAGTAACTTGGTTCTATAGATGTTGTACTAGCAAGGCTGGCTGTAAGCCTTTCCGTAAAATCAGTTAACAAGGCAGGAGTAAATCTATTGTTATCTACGTCACCACTTGTAGGCAGTCTCAGTTTAGCCTCAAAATAATTAGAATTAGAAAGATTTCTAAATTGGTAAGCAACACTAATATTTCCTAACCCCGTTTCACTTTCTACTGGAAAACCAATATCTTGAAATCCAATTCTTGATATTGGCAACTCTAAAGCAATCTTATGTGACTGCCCTACTTTAAATTCTCCACTTAGATAGGTATCTGTGGTTAGAAAATCAAAAACATTATTATCTTCAAAAAACGGCTTATTTACTTCTAGCCGCACCACATTATCTAGGCCGTAGTTATAATATATGGACTGTGAAGACAAGGTTGTCAATGCAAAAAAATTACTAGCAAATACTAATAGGATAATTGAACGCATAATCTATAAAGTTGTAATTATAAAATGGAACATTGTCAGTGTAAATGTATAACTTATGTCTGTATAATTTAGGCTTTAGAAATTTAAAACACTATTATTATTTTCTTAATTTAGAAGTGTATAATTCGCTATTCAAAACATACATTATGAGAATCTTCCTTATTACAACCTTCGTTGGTTTATTATTCATTAACGTTTTATTTGGACAAGATTGTAACCAGCTTGCGACAATTACTGAAGGTCCTCCTACAAATGCTAGTGGATTAGGATTTAGGTTTGATGGTGAGGTAGGTAATGATGGGATACTATATTTTAGAGGATCACCCAACGGTATTTCTAATTCTGTCTGGCGATCAGATGGTACAGAAGATGGCACTTTTGAAATCCTAAGAGCTGATAATCAATTCAGAGATAATTGGGATGCATCTTACTTTACGCCAGATGGTGTTTTTATTCAAGAAGATGGCGCATGGGGAATTCTAAGAAATGGAGAGACCACACTTAGTCCATTACCTCAGTTAGGGGATATTAGTTATGATCAGCTTGTGCAAGGTCCAGACGGCACATATTGGTTTGCGGGAGAAAATGATGGCATGGAAGAAGTCATAAACTTCGACCCAGCTACTGGTATGACAATTAATGTTGGTGCTGTACATACTCATCGAAATTTCTCTGATGTGTATGCGGGTAATTTGGCCACTCTATTTTTTCCTGATAACGGCAATAATCTAGATGCACTCATTTATTTTAAATCAGAGACCATTTCTTTTCTAGTCACTGAATTGCTATCAGTCTCTGGCCTGCAAGCCCAATCTATAAGTCAAGCAAGTATCGTAGATGATTATTTGTATGTCTCATTCACAAATGCACAGAACCAATTCTCCAATGTTATCATCAATATCAATACGACGGAAGTATTTGAGACAAGTAATCTCATTGGAGATATCTTCCATGTAGAAGTTGGTAATGAAATTTATTTTATTGCTGATAATGGTGTCCTTAGACTAAATACAACAGACCAGTCTGTGATTGAAATCCCTATCGATATTGCCTTATTTACCCCATACTTGGTTTTTGAAGATAGACTTATGGTACTTGGTGTAGATCCTAATACAGGTAACACAGGCCTAGCTTCCATTTTTCTTGAATCTGGAGATGTCTTTTATTGGCCTAATGCTGAGACTGGTAATTTTTTCCAGAATAGTAAATTCCTCAATCACGAAGGCGAATTCTTCTACATAGCTAATGACAATTCTAACCAGACATTATTTCGATATGACTTTAGGCAGGCTAGCCCTGTAAGAATATGCGACTTATCTGTGATTACAGGAGCTACTGTTGTGCATGCCTTGCAAAGTGTCAATGGAAGACTCCTTCCAAGTAAACGATTTAATAATCTCCAACATGAATTCTTTCAGTGCAATGTGCTTTTTATTTCCACTGAAGACCCTACCGCTATAAACTTAAATGTATATCCTACACCGACTAATGGCATTTTGCACTTATCTTCTAGTGAGATATTGAATCAATCAGTCAGAATCTTTGATGTCACTGGTCAG
>CAZIMH010000187.1:0-3687 GCA_964540155.1 uncultured Saprospiraceae bacterium | reverse complement strand
ACGGTGATGGTAATTATGCTTGCGAGCAAATTAGAAATTACGATTGCAGCATATACCCCCACTGATCCATAGCCTAGCTTGACAGAAACAATATATGCCAGGGGAATCTGCACCAACCACATGACACAAAAGGTAATTAACGTTGGTGTGTAAGTATCTCCTGCACCGTTAAATGCTTGATTCAATGTCATTTGATAAGCAAAGAAAATGTATCCAAAACTCAATATCCTCAGACATCGACTGGCTTCATCTATAACGGCTGCATCTTGTGTAAAAAAGGATGTAATTTTCTCAGCAAAAAAGATAAATACCAATGAAATTATAAATAGAAAAATTACATTGAAAAGAGCTGCTTTCCACACTGTCTGCTCTGCCCTATCTGGCTGACCAGCACCCAGATTCTGACCTACAAGTGTAGCAGTTGCATTCGCCAAACCCCATGAAGGGAGTATAGAAAAGATAATTACCCGGAGCCCTATCGTATAGCCAGCAAGCAGCGTCCCTTCATGATCTACTTCATTACCCACCTCAGCGAGAATTTTCACTAAAAACAACCAACTGGCTGTAGAAATTAAAAACTGCCCTGCACCACCCGCAGACAGCGACAAAATCTGTTTTATAATTTCCAGTTTTGGACGAATGTGCTGACGATAGATTTTTATAAGAGACCCGCCCTTTGACAGTACATAAATCTGATATAATACACCGACGCCTCTCCCTGTACATGTAGCCACAGCTGCACCCGTCACTCCCATCCCACTAATAGGACCCAACCCGAAAATAAATATCGGGTCTAAAACTATGTTCAGTCCATTAGATAACCAAAGCGTTCTCATGGCTATTGCAGGATTTCCAGCCGCTCTGAAAATGCCATTAAAGACAAAAAGCAACATCAATATTATATTCAGGGAAAGAATAATTCTTGTATAGTGCCGCCCTTCCTCTATCAATTTGTCACTGCCACCCATAAGCGCCAATATGTTATCAGTGTAGCAAAAGGCGACCACACCCGTCAGGATACTGACAATCACACCTACCAAAATGGCCTGAACAGCAACCAATGAGGCATCTTCTGCCCGCTTTTCTCCAATTCTTCTGGCCACCATCGCCGTCGCAGCCATCGCAATTCCTATAGCTACTGACTCCACCAGCATCAGCACTCCCTCAGTCATCCCTATTGTCGCCACGGCATTATTACTCACCTGCGCTACAAAAAATACATCCACGATGGCAAACAAGGATTCCATCACCATCTCCAGCATCATGGGTATAGCTAACAGGATAAGTGCTCTGTTTATAGGGCCCTTGGTATAATCAGCTTCTTCCCCTCTCACAGCCTGACCAAACAGTTTGGCAATTTCTTTTATGGTCATTACCTTGCCTTTACTATCTTGTGGTAGAAATTAACGATACAATTCTTTATATGCTTACTGCGAATCATCTTGCTCATGCTTACAATAGTGAACAAAGATTTGATTTTCCTGATATCAACTGCAATAGTGGACAGACTTTATTGATATTAGGGTCATCAGGCGTAGGCAAGACAACCTTGTTGCATATATTAGCAGGTATCCTGAAGCCCAAGTCTGGTGACGTGTATATAGATAATACGAATCTATACAAACTAGGTACTCGATCACTAGACCAGTACAGAGGTCAGCACATTGGGTTGATATTTCAGAAACCTCATTTTGTACAATCCATCAGCGCAAGAGATAATCTTATCTTGGCTCAAAGCATGGCCAATCGGCGCAGTGAGCTAAGCAAAATAGATCACTTGCTTAGTACGCTTAACATAGGCCACAAGTCGGATGCAAGGACACATCGAATGAGTCAAGGTGAGCAACAAAGACTCTCCATAGCAAGAGCGATGGTCAATGATCCTAAACTTATACTCGCAGATGAGCCAACTTCTGCGCTAGACGATAAAAATTGTAATGAAGTCGTCCATCTAATGAGAACACAGGCCGATGCTGCCAAAGCAGCCCTCGTCATCGTCACTCATGACCAGAGACTGAAAGATTTATTTCCTGACCACATAGAACTGAGTTAAGATGCAGCTGATTAAACTGGCTTGGAAAAATATTATATCCGACCCCCTTACCCTCTTCCTCAATCTAGTGCTCCTCACACTTGGAATAGGACTCATCAATTTCATACTTCTACTCAATACCCAACTCAAAGATAAATTCGAAAAAAATCTCGCGGATATAAACATGGTAGTCGGTGCTAAGGGGTCTCCGCTACAGATGATTCTGTGCAGTATGTACCACATAGATACACCCACAGGTAATATCTCTATCAAAGAAGCCAAGCCTTTTCTTAGAGAAAAACACCCGCTGATTTCTCTCTCTGCGCCACTGTCCATGGGAGATAGTCATAAGGGATATAGAATCATAGGGACTGACCATAAATTTCTGGAATTCTATAAAGCTGAAATCAGTGAAGGAAAATTATGGAACAATGTTTATGAAGTGACTATCGGTCATGAAGTAGCCACCACGCTTAATCTTAAACTAGGAAGTACATTTAAAAGCTCTCATGGTTTTATAGAAGATGTGGATTTGACACATGATCACGGTGCACTTCGAGTGGTAGGTATACTTAAACCGACAGGCAGTGTTATAGACCAACTCATACTGGTAAGTACCGAGTCTGTCTGGGATGTGCATGACCACTCTGGTGAAGACCACGAGGACCATGACGACCATGACCACGATAGCGCAGAACATGATGATGGACATGAGCATGACGGGCATGACCATGATGGGCATGACCATGATGGACACGATCATGACGGGCATGAGCATCACGACCATGATGGACATGAGCACGACCATGAACATCATGACCATGAAGGACATGACCACGACCACGACCACGATCACGACCACCGAAATGATTTAAGTCGGGAACATTTACTGTCACATGATGATAAAGACATTACTTCTGTCATCGTGAGATTTAAAAATAAATCAAATTTTCAGGCACTCAATCTGCCAAGAAATATCAATGAAAACACAGACCTGCAAGCAGCTTCTCCGGCTTTTGAAATCAATAGGCTGTATGATATGATGGGAGTAGGCACCAGAGCACTGCAGTTATTGGCGATACTCATTGCCATCGTATCTGCAATCAGCATATTCGTCTCGTTATTGAATTCACTTAAACGAAGAAAATATGAGTTATCCTTACTCAGAGTGATGGGAGGCAGTCCTGGCAAACTCCTAGCACTTATCTTATTGGAAGGTCTAATCCTTGCTGTACTTGGATTTATATTAGGGATGCTTATGAGTCATCTGAGTATGGTTGGTTTAGGAGATAGTCTGCAAGAAAAATACAACTATGATTTTGCTGCTTGGACAACGCATGGGAAAGAAGGACTTTTGTTCTGGGGTACTATTGCCTTGGGATTACTAGCGGCTTTTCTTCCGGCTATTATGGCCTATCGCACAGACATCCACAAAACGCTGAGCGAAGGATAATCAGAATTTATAAGAAGATTAAAAATCATGGGCAGTACGCAATCATAGTTGTGAAGTAAGCTCAATAGCCTTTGATAATGTCACAACCAACACTAATAAAATAAATTTTTCTTCTTTTATTAGACTAATTTAGAGGCGTTAATTTCTTTCAAAAAATGTCTGAGTATTTGAGCAAAATTGCAGAAGGTAATACTCAGGAATA
>CAZIMH010000186.1:0-6303 GCA_964540155.1 uncultured Saprospiraceae bacterium | reverse complement strand
TTTTGCCGTGACAATGCACAGGCCAAGATAGAGAGTCAGAAGATTTTGCAAAAAACATTGTAAGTGAAAAGCAACCTTTTAGTTGTTTACCAAATATAGTAAGTAGTAACTATAGAGTAGAAAACAAAAACAACACAAAAAAGGATAAAAACGAAATGTTAGTCGGAACGCAAAATATCACCTCTTCAAACTGGTCAAGCAGCAATTTGCTGGTTCTGGAGAGTAGAAGACTGACGATTCATTTTGATTCTACTACTTATAAGGTGTCTATAAACAAGAAATTTAGACCACCTATTTCATGGTTTGTTACTAATGAGGAAGGAGATTTGGTAAGTCTGGGACAGATAGAAGATAATTCTTACATGATAGACTTAAGTAATCTTTCATCAGGTATCTATTACCTTAGAATTGCTGGAGAAGTCCACATGATTAATCACCAATTCTAGATTTTCCCTTATTTTTTGCCAATAGACGGCATTTCTCTACCAAAAATCGAAAAAACCTTACTTCTGCATCATCTTTGTATAGTTCTCCTTAGAATATATAAGGATGAAAACTTTTTGCCTCACTACGCTTATTGGTCTATGGAGTATAGCTCTATTTGGCCAAATACCTTTTAACTGCACTTCTGACGCTTATCTGTTTCAATACAATGATGTGTATCGAGTAGATTTAGCAAGTGGCCAGTCTTCTCTAATAAGACAAAATTTGACTAAGAGTGATATGAATGCAGCTGCATACAATCCCAGAGATGGTTTTTTGTGGGCAGCACTCTCCGAACCAGATGAAACGGTTATCAGGTTTGGTAGAGACCTTAATGTAGAGGAATATATTATCCCAGATTTTATTGATGACGCAAGCATAGGAGATATAGACCGCACAGGTAAGTACTATGTCAAAGCTGATGGAGAAGACTATGTAGTAGTTGACCTCAATCCTGTGGCTGGAAGCTATCTGTCAGTTATAGGAAAGAGAAAGCTGAATCAGAACATTAATATAAATGACTGGGCATATAATAATAGAGATAATCAGCTTTACTCGGTAACGAACAATGCCAATACTCTGGTGAAGATAAACCCAGATTCTGGTGATGTTACTGTCTTAGGTGAAGTGCCAATCCTAAGTGGGCTAAGCTATACATATGGCGCTGTCTATTTTGATAGAGATGGGCATTTTTATGTAGCAGCAAACGAGACTGGAACAGTTTATAAGATATCTAGTGTTCAAGAAATTTACTCTGGCGGTCCTATAGAATCAAACTTATTTTCCTTTGGTCCAGCGAGTAGAGTAAACGATGCCGCAAGATGTCCCACCGCACCAATCTTTGCAGAAATATGCAATAATGGAATAGATGATGATGGTGATGGTCTTGTAGACTGCGATGATCCAGCTTGTTCTAACGTAGGTATATGTCCGGTGTTTGTAAGTTCTGGAGGGAATGTAGGTGGTCTAGAAAGTAATAATAGACTAAGCCAACAAATAGCAGAAAGAAATTTTGAGAGATCATTATTTCCATCTCCGGTGACGGTGGGAGGACCCCTACCTTCTTACTCAGTTAAGACAGCTACTCTAAATCGTGACCCAGAACTAAAATTGACCGATTTAATTCCAATAGGAATAATCCAAGAGACAGAGGCCTTGGAATCATCTCCAGATGATTTGATAGATATAACAAATGCTACTGAGGTATTCTCTGTGGATTATAAAGATGGAGATAGAAATATTGCTTCTGTATTAGCACTGAAGACTGAGGGTAGTGTGTATGAGCATAACAAGAATATTTGTGATAGATTGTTAGGAGCACAGCTTCATTCAGTTTCAAAGCTATTTGTCAATGGTCAGCCATTTATAAAGAGTATGATATTTAGAGAGGATGGGACCAGAGAGTTTGTCGTTAGTTTTGCTGTGAAGGTAGATGAATCTAATTCTGTAATAGAAGGGCACTGGAATCAAGACAGTTATTCTACTGAGGGTACGTTTTACAATTTTCAGATTTGGGCGGCTAGCGTGGACAATTTGCTGACACTTTCACAAGAGATATTAGGTCTGGTAAATTTGCATAGGCCGATATTAGAATATGAATTATCAGAAGAACCTTTAGTTTTTGTTCAGTCAGCTGAGTATAATCATGGTGTACTTGCCTTACAAGTGATGAATAATGATTTCTCTTCTAAACTGATTATCGAAGGCGGTAAAAGATTGACAGAGACCGGGACTGAAGAAGAAGTTTATATTGAATTAGATATTCATGATCAAGAGAATAATATAGAATTAGAAATAGGATCTTTGTTTGATTTAGGAATCAGAATATCTACAAATAATGAATCGGTGCCTGATGACCTTTTTGTGTCTGATGGTCCATGGGGAGTGGATGATGCAGATTCGCAGACAGAGGTGACGAGTTATGAAGTATTTCCATCCAATATAGAAAAGACTGAAAGTAACTTTCCGATAGAAAGAGGAGTAGAGTTGACAGCAACGACCTCAGAATATTTCTCTTTGTATAGAGCTTTGACTCCAAGATTTGAGGGAGTGGATTTATCTCACACCAATAACTTATCTTTTGTAGCCTCTGGTGAAGGCATCTTAGAGGTGACTTTGATTAAGGAAAGTGTATCACTATGGGAGGAGCAGTTACATGCTGAATTACAAATAAATGGAGAAGGAAGGATTTATCATTTAGCTGCAAATGATTTTTCATCTCAGAGTGGCGTGAATGGCACATGGAATGATATAAGTACATTGGTTTTTACTCAGCGGTCCCCATCAGGAACTGAAGAGGAGATAACTTTAATGCTATCAGATGTTGTCTTTACAAGAGGGAATCTATCTAGTATTAATCCAGACGAGTCAAACTTAGTTACAGTAAACCCTAACCCAGTAAGCGAGTATGTAAGCGTTTCTGCTAATAATGGTGGCATACTGGAGTCAGTCGCCATCACAGATCTGCTAGGTCAAACTTTCTACTTAAATACTAATATACCAGATGGTCAGACAGAGCTGGAAATTCCACTGACTGATGCTGAGCCTGGCATATACACTATACTAACTACAGTATCAGGAAAAGATATAGCGAAGAAAATTATTATACAGCATCAGCAATAGATTGTATAAGTGATTGTAGGTATCGTGCCTTTTTAATTAATCTGGTACCGTACCAACTAAAGGCTTCCCCATCCACCAGGCAAATCTGACAATGCGGGAATGCTGATCTAAAGAAATCCATATGTTCTAACCCAAATGGAAAAGGTTCTGAGGATAGTAATATCACTTCAGGCCTTTTTTCTTTTATATCTTCTAATGAGATAGTCGGGTATCTATCCCTGTCACTAAATATATTCTCTAACCCTAAGTTGGACATCACGTTATGTATATAGGTGTCGCATCCTATCGTCATATAGGGCTTCTGCCAGATAAGGTAGGCACACCTAAGAGCTGGGCTTAGCGGCTCTATAGAATCAAGTGCTGATCTAAATTCTGACACTAGACGCAGGCCTGTCATTCTCTTGTCAGTAAGTGTGCTGAGCGCTTGGATAAGCTTGATGTTATCTTGTACTGTTCTAATATCAGTAAGAATGACTTCTGCGCTTTCTTGGAGTTGCTCTATTTGCTCCTTCACATTCTCTTCTTTATTCGCAATAATCAGGTCTGGCTTGAAGTCAAGAATCTTATTGACCTTTAGCGTCTTAGTGCCGCCTATTCTTTCTTTATTACGAAACCACGCTTCGGGATGGACACAGAACTTAGTGATGCCTACGACCTCATCAGAAAGCCCTAGGTCGCTCAATAATTCTGTAATGGAAGGTACTGTAGATATAATACGCAAACTCCTAACTTAGTATGACACTAAATTAGGAGTATGCATTAGAATATTGACTAAATCTATATTCTAATTTCAGTTACTAAAAAAATGTAGGAAAAAATTAAAGGGCTCATTTAGCCATTTATGCCATTGGCCTTTAGTTCGTTTTTCTGTGTTGTCTGCTGGCATCCACGCCGCTTTGACAAAAATCGGGTTTAAGGTGACTATCCTCATTATTCTATTTTACGTTTAGACGTCATAACTTATTCAATAACAACACCATTTGTGAAGAGATTGTGACAACTATTAGACAGTTGCACATATAGCCTAAGCAAAAAAGACAAACAGTAAGAAAGGAGAAAATGTTTAGAGTCTAAGACGATGGTATAAGTTATTGGGCTTCTTTACTCTTATCTCAAGACAGAGTCTTGATTTCTTTCAAAGACGTAGTTGGCTGCACTCCATGCCTCTCGATAAACTACGCCGAACATGGCTTCATTTCTTTTCTAAGCATATAGCATCTCAGTTACAAACTGAGACGATCGGGGTTGGCTGCACTCTGCGGTTCTCGATAAATTACGCTGAATGTGGCTTCATTTCTTTTCTAAGCATATAGCATCTCAGTTACAAACTAGACGATTGGGGCGGCGGCTTTACTATTTGCTCTTATAAAGCCTAAATCAAGCTTGGCTTCTTTACTATTATCTCAAGACAGAGTCTTGATACTTTCAACGACGTAGTTGGCTGCACACTATGCCTCTCTACAAACTACGCCGAACATGGTCTTGATTTCTTTCAAGACGTAGTTGGCTGCACTCTATGCTTCTCGAAAAACTACGCCGAACTTGGGGATTAAAAATAGACGTACTTACTCGATTGCTAAGTAAAGTACTTAATTAAGACATTCTACTTCTTTAGAATCATCTATTTTGATATTCTTTACATCCTCAGTACTATATACTATTTCGTAACATTTCCCTATCTCCATTTTGGATTGAAATGGCACTTGAAGTTCAATTCTTCCATTTTTGGTATTATACTCTATTATTGCGATCTTTTCTGAGGTGGTAATGCCCTTTCTCTTACTAATTACATCCATCACTTTAACCGTAGTTACAACTCCATCCTCTATGATTTCTATCCTATTTATTCTGGACAATACAATTGCAAGTATTATTAAAATTGCAATTACAATTGGTAGTATGATTTTGCTGTTTTTCATTATTCTAGATTCTCAATAAAGCTTTTAATATTAGCTACTTGACTCGATGTCAATTTCTCAGTTACTGTCTTTCCAACTTGTGTTCCAAGACCTAAGTCATTACCAATATATCTAACTGCTTGGCGATCTCTCGCACCTGCAAGTTGCAAGTCTCTTTTATATACCTCTGGTGATCTTGAATAGTTATTACCAGCTTTGTTTTTTGCCTTACGCAAATTCTTTGTTGCTGCAACTACATCACTATTTGCATTTTTCAACGCATCATCAGAGAAAGTTTTATTAACCTTACTGCCAACCTTATTTCCAACTAAACTAAAGACACTATTTTCTGCTGTAGACTTTAGAACATTACCAACTTGTTTATCTTCTGACCCATCTCCTATATGAGAAACTGATCCATTACCATTTATATCTAAACTAGCTTTAACGCCTTCCACTGCAACATCACCTACAAACTTAGTTCCTGTTCCAGTTGCCACACCCTCAACGATTACATCTGCAAAGTCAACATTTCCAACCCACGCATCATAACCTGTTGCTCCGCTTTGATAATTGTTATAAACTTGAGAAGAATATTCTATAGCTGCACCTATTGCACCTAATATTACAGGAATTGGAATCCTGCCATCTGGATCAGTATAAATTATTGGATTGTTGAACGTATATGTATAAGGAGACCAAGCTGGTATTAAAAATTCAATAACGACCATTCCTTTTTTGTAATTCTTTTAAAAATTACCTCTTCCTTATTATCACAACATTTTTTCTTTTTCAAAAGAACATTAATTGTTGGTTTACTTTGAGAATAAACTACATAATAATTTTTCAATTCAGCATTTTTATCTGTTATAGGTTTAAAGTACTCTCCTTGAATATCTAATCCAGACGAAGTGGTAAAACTGTACCCATAAGTGACTCCGCTTTTAGTTCCTCTTAATTTCTTGAATTCATGTGTTATAGCATATACTCCATCCTTCTTAAGAAGGAAATTTTCATACATCGAACTTCCGAGTAAAAAGAGCAGAATAAAACCAATCAAAATTATATATATCCAAGTCCTATCTATTCGCATTTTCTTTTGCTATCATCTTACCTAATACATCTGCTGCATTTACACTGCCTAAAGTAAATGTTGCAGCGTTACCAAGTTGCCTACTCTGATTTAACATCGATCCACCCAAATTTGATAATGCAATTGGATTTAAATGGCTATTAATACCAGATTGTGTTATTGACTTAGCAATAGAGATATTTTGTGATCCTTGATTAAATAATGAAC
>CAZIMH010000185.1:0-6315 GCA_964540155.1 uncultured Saprospiraceae bacterium | reverse complement strand
AAGATATGCTTTTTTATTCTTTTGCTCTAACAATATATTTAAAGATGAAAATCGCTAATCGATGAGGCAATTAGCACTATTCTTTCTTCTGACCTTGACCGGATTTATTAGTCCTGCAAGTGCCCAAGACCTAGAAGTAGATTCCTTAGGGTTCGAGACTTTCCAAATGCAGGAAGGAGACACCATATATACGATGAAGAAATACTTCATCGCTTTTCTAAAAGAGGGTCCTAAAAGAGACCAATCTGAGGAAGAAGCTCAAAAAATACAATCAGCGCACTTAGACCATATAAATAACATGGCTGAAGAAAATAAAATTTGTATGGCTGGCCCCTTTGGAGATGAGGGGGTGATAAGGGGAATATTGATTTTCAATGTACCTACGATGGAGGAAGCGACTAGATTGGTTTCCCAGGACCCAGCAGTACAAGCTGGTAGATTGGTGCTAGAACTTCACCCCTGGTGGGCAGCTAAGGGAAGTCAGTTAAAGTAGAATGATAGCCATTCTCCTCACTTGGGTCATCGCCGGATTTATTGCATGGTGCTTAGGTAGAGGGACATATGCGTTATTATCAAAATCGTCTGACTCTAAGACGGATCCCCCTTTCATACTTTATATCCTACTTGGCTTTTCTTCCAGTATTTTTATCGCCCATTTGTGGTCTCTCTTCTTACCCACTAACTATTATTTACTGTTATTACTAGGCATAGTCTCAGCGATTATTTTTTGGAGGATAAAACGCCACAAGCTCCAGTTACAACCGATTGACTTCTATGTATACCTCCCTCTTTTAGTGTTGAGTTTGATGCTTTCAGTCGGTGCGCCAAATAATTTAGATGAAGCCGCCTACTATCTTCCCACTGTTAGATGGATGGAAAACTTCCCTGTTGTACAAGGGATCTCCTTACTCATCGACAGAGTTGGATTTAACTCAGGATTCCATCTTCTAAGTGCCACCTTTGGTTTGGCTGATTTTATACCAGGCGGCGTATATGAGTTCAATGGCTTTCTTTTCCTCTTTATAAATGGTCATTTATGGAAACTCATCTTGACAAGGAAATCAGATGCTAACCGACCTTGGTTTGACTTAGTCTATGTGGCCGCACTTTTGTTCCCGTTTTCTTACTTGGTTCCGTCGATGGACACAGATTATTTGAGCATATTTGGTGGTATACTTGTGTTAGGCTGGATATCTCAAATCTGGATGACGGAAGCAAAACCTGACAACGCAAAAATTCTAGCCATATCCTGGATTATCGCCATGCTTTGTACAGTGAAATTCTTAGCGATTCTCCTAACAATCCCTTTCCTCCTAAGCTTAATCAAACAAAAGAATAAAAGGCTTTTCATCCAGGCAGGTGTTTTGATGACCCTTTTTATTGCTCCATGGATAGTCCGAAATATTATCACCTCTGGATACACTGTCTTTCCTTTACACCACATAGACTTTTGGCAGGTAGCATGGAAAGCACCTCAAGAGCTGACCAAGGACGCCTACGATTACATTAGTGAGTTTGCTAAGGTGTCTATAGTTAGAGAAGACTATAATCTAAGTGGTGTACAAGAATGGACAATGGCTTCTTGGCTCCCCATATGGTTAGAAAACCAATGGCAATATGCTATAGGAAAGGTCACCATTGTTCTCTTGCCATTTGCCAAAGTAGCAGGAATTATCATCTTGATAATGAAGCGTAAGTCTGAGCTAGAAAAGAGGAGGTTCTTTATATTCTGGCTTTGTTTGACAGCCATATTGTCCTTCTGGTTCTATAAGTACCCAGCAATCAGATTTGCCTGGCATTGGATTCTTGTCTACATAACCATGACTATTGGATATCTTATCTACTGTATGAAAAAATCATGGTTGCCAATGGTATACAGATTATTGGTCGTACTCGTCATCCTATCTTGGACCAGGCTCGCATATAGAAGCATACAAACTACCTACTCACAATTCAGTTCTAAGTTTATGATCCATGAACATCATAATGTCAAGATTAAGCATGAGATCAAGATTATAAATAACATAGAATTCAAAGTCGCAGAGGACAATTGCGGCGGGCTCTTACCACCATGTATACCTGCTAGGAATCCCTACAACGTCATTACTGTAGGCCCCACCATCAATAGTGGGTTTGTCATCAAAGATTAAAGTCCAGGTGGAGAAAAATTGGTGAGTGGATTCTGACCAAAGTCGTATTTCAAAAATCCTAAAGTTGAGGATGCGACACCAATGCTAAAGGTGAAGGTACTTGTTCTTCTTCCTACAGGTATCCAAGAGACATTCATATCCCAGCAATGTAGTTTTCTACCAAAAGTAATAGTGGTGAAAGTAGGGCCTCTATCCACGAAATCGTATCCAATGTTACCCACACTTACATACCAATTGTCTGTAATATCAAAAGCCCCTGTAAGTGTTAAGCTATTAGTGGCTAACCCGCTAGACACCTTGTTGTTGTCACTCGTAAAGGCGTATCGCATTTCATGTCTAATGGCCACATTATCCAACAAATCAAAAATCGATTTTTGACTAATGTCGGGTTCCTCCCTTTGACTTCGCCGAGCCTCCCTTTCTTCCTCATCCAATAGCGCATCGTCCGTCAGCAAATGAGGCTGGATAGGATTATCTGCAAACCCACCACTGGCAGAAAAATCTTCTAACCCTCCATCAAAACCGTTTCTTGCAAAATTATTCTCTGCTCTTTCTTCTTCACTCTTTGCAAACCACTCTCTCAGATTAGCTACAGTAAATCTTGTGGAAAGATCTATACTGCCTGACTCCAATCTGACGAGCTTTCTTCTCTCTGACCAAACAGTGGTATTGATTCGTCGTCTATTAGATTCTAAGTATGGGTCAAAGACCCAGCGAGACATGAGGGTAACGACGCCACCTAAAAATCGGGAAGTACTGCTGACAGAATGCGTTGAAAACTTTAGACTATCTGCAGCGAAGTTGTAATTGCCACCAACATTTAATCGGTCAAAGATTTTCAACTTTTTAATTGTCGAGTCTTTTTTAGAAAATATCTTTAACTCTAAAGAATTCTCAATGTTATAGTTAATCTGCGATTGCAAACCTGAGAATCTGGGTGACCCGAAAGGTCCATCATCAAATCTAGTAAACGTTACCTCTCTTTCTCTCCCATCATCAAATATTATAGTGTCCACTTGTTCTAATTGGTTAGGTGAATAGCTCCAACCTACTCTTGGCTTCATTAAATGTCTGATACCACGGACCTTGCCTTTGTTAAAATTCATTGTCCCAAAGATTTGGGTGTCTATATTGAAACCTGCATTGAATGTTCGATACGTACCCCCATTCTGAAGGTTGTTAGAGACTAAAGAATCTACAGTCTGAAATATGCTATCCACTTGGAACTGAAGAGAATCCTCTAAAGTCATTGGAATAAATGGCTGAGACTGTATGATATTATTCTCTATCGTGTTCAACACCCAGGTCTCTTGATAATTAGCAGAAGGATTGAAGCTAAAGTATTTTAGAAATTTTGCTGGTACTGAGACACTGAAGTCATGTTGCATACCACTACGAATGTTCTCTATTGTCTCTTGTGTAAAAAGTGTTGTATCAGTCGTCGTGGTTCTTACACGCAAATCAGATGAGTAGCCGACCGCAATATTTTCATGCCATTTCGACTTACCAGTAGAAGCACCTTTATTCTCAAATGGGTTTATTGTTCTCATTCGGAGTGAGGCGGTAGGTAAAGTAATATTCATTACACCAGTGTTGGTGTTTTGATCATGACTCATGCCTAGGCCAAATGAGAATGGTGTACGTGGCATAGAGTGACTAAAGTTGAATCTAGAATTATACTGTGTTTGTAGATTTGAATTTGCGTCCAGATTATTTCGTCGTTCATTATCATTTCCTATTATCTGGATTCTACCATCTAAAGTTCTATTGGGGTTTGCCTTACTATCCTGTCTATGGCTAAAAGTAAAACTGAAGCTATTCGTAGGAAAAAATCCTATACGACCATCTCTAACCTGTTCAAATCTGTTTCTAGTATATGAGAGATTCACTGATCCTGAATACTTGTATTTTTTATTATAAGTGGTCGCAGAATATAAGGCCCATGCACCACGCGTAAAGAAGTCACCGGTTATCTGAGTATGTACATAATCATTGATAGGGAAATACCAGCCTATCCCATTAACACCAAAACCTAATTCTTGATCATAAAATCTATAGCCACTTGGAAAAATCAAACCGGATGATGCTGCACTTGTCAGTGGGTAGACCAAAAAAGGAATCCATACAGGTGTGGGTAACCCTGCAATCTCTAGTTTGGATGGTCCTGAAACAGCCACTTTATCTGTGACTACTTTCAGCTTCTTAGTTCTAAATCCAAAATGCTTATGCTCAGGATGGCTGCATGTGGTCAGCAGTGAATTGTAGTTGTATGCTATATCACTGTTGCCATAGGCTGGCTCAGCATTCGTAACGTATTTTGCTCTCTCTGACACAATATGAAACTCACCCTCGATAGTGGTGGCGTCCAAAACAATACCCTTTTCCGTTTCAAAATTATAGCGAAGACCATTGTACAAATATTCTTCTCCAGCATCAATAAATTTCGGTCGTTTCGTATGCTGCTTATGCGGTGACTTATGTGCTTCTGCTGTCTTATTCTCTACATCTAGAATGATTAAGTCCGCATATAATTCTTTGTCTGTGTACTTTACAAAGGCGTCTCCAAAGAGATGAATGAGCTTAGTGTTAGGATCTAATCTTTGAGAATCTACAGCACCATAAATAATTCTCTCTTTAAGGTCATTATCGGCAAACTTGATTTCTTGTATTTGATTATCGCTTTCAGAAGGCTTTGTGGTTTCACCAGGCCTAAGGGTATCTTGATAAGTTGTATTACTGGGAGTGGGTACTATCTTTTCCGGAAAGGTATCTGGCAGTATACTGTTCTTCTCATCTATGATTTGCCCTCGAGCATCACCTGCAAAAAGTAACAGCGTTAGGAGTATAGATATTCTAAAAGTAGTATACAAAAGATATATTAAAATTAAATATAATGTATTTATAACTATAAGTCAGATAATTACAACATAAAATGACTGTTTCTCATTGAAATTTTATCACTTTTAAAATCTATGTTTCAGCATAGACCTGTGTCTTTAACGTCAATTGTTCAGCAAAGTATTCATGCTACTCCACATTATCAACCCAATTTGGATGAATATGGAAATTTTAGGGTTGTAAAAGACCAAGAACATAGTTGGACAGACAATCAGATGAGCAGTTATGTCATTCCAAAATGTATAAACGAGGGCATCCATGATTATTTGAAGCAATCGTCTGCTGCAGACTAATGAAATGATCTACATTTGCACTCAAGCTTGAATTAGCTAATAAAAACAATCAGCTTAATATGAGACGTGAGATAAAAATTGGATTGCTAGCAATTGTAACAGCAGCTCTGGCTATATGGGGATATAACTTTATCAGAGGCCAGAAACTACTGAGCGGCGACAGAACTTATTTCACCACAATAAACAATGCCAAGTCCATTAATACAGCGACCAAGGTTCTCATTAATGGATACCAAGTAGGTAGTGTCATTTCTATAGACCCAGACCCAGCTGATATTAGAAGAATCAATATTGGCTTTCAGGTAAAGAAAGAAATACAATTACCAAATTATACTGTTGTAGAAGTACGTAATGAAGGTCCCATAGGTGGAAAGGAATTGGTCTTGGTTTTTGACAAATACTGTGATGGATCTAATTGTGCTGAGAATAAGTCATTCTTAGACAGCAAGATGGTAGGTCTTGTGGGCTCTATAATTTCTCCAGAAGAATTGGATCCTCATATCGCTTCTGTCACTGCGAGCTTAGAAAGCACAATAGGAAGATTAGGTAGAGAAGACTCTGATGCGGCTTTGGATAAAACCATAAGAAATCTCTCTGTCACTATGGAGAATATGGCATCTAGCACTTCAAAATTTGCGAATCTGATGAGCCGTTCTTCGAATGATATGGAAAAAACAATGGCCAATATGGCGATTCTGACTGATGCTCTAGTCAACAGTAATGCAAAGCTATCAGGTATACTTAATGATTTTGCTAAGCTCACCAAGGATTTGAGTCAAGTATCAGTCTCTGAGACGGTATCCAAATCTAATATGACTATAGATCAAGCAGGAAAAAGTCTTAAGGCTCTAGAAACAACTATGACAGATGCCAATCTCATGGTTAAAGACCTTAACAAGCTAGTAAAGAATATGCACGAAGGAGAAGGAAGTATAGGACAGCCGCTCAATGATAAAGAGCTATACACTCAACTC